>CAYYEH010000003.1:79740-87427 GCA_964470815.1 uncultured Rikenella sp. | reverse complement strand
GTCCCGTCCGCACCGCGAATACTGCAAAATCCGATGAATCAATCGGATTTTTTTATTTTACCTGCCCGGTAAAGGACACTGCTCCTTCTTTCAAACCCAGGCCACCATTAATACCCCGGGTATTTGAACCTTCACCCTCTGGAACTGTTATCTGAAAGGAGCATGCAGGCTCCGGCCACACACATCCCGTTCATGCTTACCATTTGACCTGCGGGCATGTTTAACACTTTAATGTTGTGCATGGTATGAGAAGGAACATAAATTTATTATTCCCGCTTTTGGTTATTCCAATGATCTTCTCCGGCTGCAAGAAAGACAATGTGAGTATATTACCTCCTGTTGTTGAAACACTTGAAGTCAGCGACATTCAAAATTCTTCAGCGATCGCCGGAGGGATTGTAACAGATGAGGGAAACTCCGATGTGACAGAAAGAGGGGTCTGCTGGGATATTAAATCCCAGCCAACAGCAATGCTCTCTTCAAAGACCAATGACGGCAGTGGCGCAGGCTTATTCGAAAGCAGATTATCCGGACTTATTCCAGGCCAGACTTACTATCTGAGAGCTTATGCCTCCAACGGAGCAGGGACCGCTTACGGCGAAGAGATTATATTCCGGACATCCAGTATCAATTCAATAGTCTACAGGGAAGACGGACGCACAGTCAAATATGGTGACCCGCTCCCGATCGTACTTGATGTTACCGGTGATGGAAAACCGGATTATACAATATTCGTAGAACTCACCGCAAACAGCATGGGAGACAGGTTATATACCGGCATAAACCCAATAGCAGCAAGTGTGATCAAATCCGGACCCCCGGTCAACAGCAATTACCTCAGCATGGGCTACCTTATATCTGAACCAGATGGCTCACTGATCGATGAAACCCTGGCTGCAGGGCAATACTGGACAGGCGATCACAGTGTTCTGGCAATCAGGAATACATTTGCCAACGGTGACATTACCTATGAGGGAAACTGGTCGGATGGCACCAGGATAGCAGGCATTAAAAATATCGTCGGTGAATCAAGTTATTTCGGCTGGTTACGGGTGGACTTCAATAAGGATTCCGAGATAGTGACTCTGATTGATTTTGCCTATGATTCTGTTTCCAACCAGCCAATCAGGGCCGGGGGAAAAGCTATTTCTGACTGACGAAAGACTAATATTCCAAATCCCCCATTACTGAATTAAAGAGTATCCTGCAATTCTCCACCTGGTTGCAAGTCATGGCGCCTCGGTCATCATTCTCCTGTCCCGATGGTAAAAGACAACCCCGCCGTGACAAACATCATTCTGCTATCGGGGTTATAAACCATCTGAGCCGTTACCGGAATGTTGAACGAAGCGGTTACGGGAATATCCAGTCCTGTTTCAAGGCCGACACAGCAGACTGTAAACCTCCCATCCTCAGTGTGCCACCCGTTACCGGCTCCCATTATTACGGTGAAGTAATTAAAAGAGATCCTACTTTCAAGGTAGATATCCCCGCCGTATGAGCCTGCCCCTCCCGCCTCATTGATGACGTAGCTGGCAGCAAGGCTCACATTGTCTGACTCATAGCCAACGCCCGCCTCCAGAACATGACTGCCGCTGCCTGCCGAGAAATCAGTCCATGGCAGGTCAGCCATCCAGTAATCCTGAAGGCTTACGCTAAAGCCTCCGGTCAGGTCAAATGCCAGATATAGATCAACCTCCCGGTAACCATGAAAATCAAAGGTACCCCAGACCCCTCCCGTGACCGGCCCGGCAGAATATTCCACATAAGGTTGAATATGCGGACCCCTGCCCTGCCTCGTGCCACGCCAGATGTAGCTGCTGACAAGGTCAGTACCAAGCGACCATGACCGTTGCTTCTCCTCAAGGGGAGAAAAAAGTGGCGAAGTCATCAGGACTGAATCCGTTGCAGCAGAAATAACTGCCTGGCTTACAGGGATCTTTTTCTCCAGGCCTGGATACAGCGAGCCATCCTTGCCGGAGTACGCCATGCCCACCTGGCCGCAGAGTGGTGGTAACGAAGCCTGTACTGCCATGAATAACAAGGCAAAAATTATATCCCGGAAGGATGACATCAGGTAAAATTAATGAAAAAGAGTCAGAACTTCCCGCTCAGTCTTAAGCTGAAGTTACGGTGGGGCTGAATGTCGCCGGGCCGCCCCATGTACTCAGTGTTTGTTATGTTCTTGACTGCAACCGACACTTTCATTGACCGGTTCAGACTGTATCCTATGTTCCCGTCCACCAGAAAATATCCGGTATTATGTTCCTGCCAGTAATCAAAGAAACCAGGCAATATATCTTCTCTTGTATCCTCCTCCAGAAATACCCTGTCTATATTCAGCGTCTTTGACCTGGCATAGAGATCCACTCCTGCCTCAAAACGTTCAGCTGTTGCAAGCAGGCTGATCTTTGCAGTATGTTTACGCCTGTATTTCAGATACTTGCCCGTACCCTGCCCTGTAAGCGGGTTAAGTTCAACCGGATTAATGAACGTGTAGCCTCCCGTAATAATGCCAGTCATTTTGCCAAGGGGTCTGCTGAGCATCAGTTCTATTTCCGTGCCGTATATCCTTGACCGCTCAACATTCGTTGCCTTGAACCCAAGCCCTGAAGTCCCGGTACCCGGATCCTGATGTACTCCGAAGATATACTCGATCATATCCTTGCTCTGCGAGAGAAAAACCGAAAGGTCTCCTTCACCCCGAACCCGTCCGATCATGAATCCCTGCATCACCCCGGCCTCGGAGCTCCATCCCGATTCCGGCCTGACCGAGGGACTTGGAAAGATCCTTACCGACCCTAAGGTGGTGGATGCATGCTTCTCGGCGATTGAAGGGTAACGGTATCCCTGACCGAAAGAGGCTCGCAGGAAGGTATAGCTTGCTGCCTGGAAATTCAGGCCTGTCCTGAAGACCGGCACAAGCCGGTCTGCTTCACCGTCAAGGATATTCTGTTCCAGCCGGATTCCCCCGGTTATCTTCAGGCGCGTTACAGGACGCACCTCCGCCTGTGCAAATCCTGCCAGGTTGAGCCCGCGGTGATCGCCGAAGAAGTTTGACCTGATGACACTCCATGTCTCCGAAAACCCTGCCGTAAGATTGAAATGATCACTGAAACCATACCAGAACTGATACTCACCATAGAGTGAGACCGATCCGGCATTGTTGGCAATTCTCACCGGGAACCTGTTTTCCGATGCCAGAAGACGCATGCGGATGTCATGCCTGAATTTCCCCCTTTTTGCAAAAGAGATATAGGGGTCAGCAGAAAAAGAATACCCGTGAAGCCTTGATACAGTGGATGTGTCCTGCTTCAGTCCTCCGGTAAGACCATCCTCCCATAACACGAAATCAATCTTATAGGTTTTGCCTCCGCTCAGGTTGATGCCATACTTCAGCCCCTCCACCCTGCTGTTGTGATGTTTCAGCCTTATGCTTACCCTTCCCATTGATTCATCGTTGTATTTCCTGTAACCCCTGTCAGATAAGAGGTTCATACCCAGACTGAAGTCGGTGTTGCCGGTCTTTTGCAGATGCGAAAAAGATGCGCTGCCAAATAGTCTTGGCGTGTTCCACCATTTCCAGTCTGAATTTGCCGGATTATCAAAAAGGCCTCCTTCGGCATAGAAGGTTGTCACAGGGACATTCGAGGCATCGGCAGTTCTGAAGTTGATTATCCCATTCAGTGCTGAGGAGCCATACAGGACCGAGGAGGCTCCTTTTATAATTTCAACCTGGGCAAGATTTTCCAGCGGCAGAAACTGCCATTTGATATTACCGGCATCGGCTGACATCATCGGCAATCCGTCAACCAGGGCAAGAACCCGGCTGCCGACACCATAGCTGAATCCGCTGCCACCCCTGACGGAGGCCTGACCGTCGAGAACCTCAATACCAGGAGTCTTGGTTATCAGCTCCTGTGCATCGGTGATATGTGTGCGAAAGATTGATTCTGACCTGATCACATCCATTGTAACGGTGAGGTCAGAACGCTTCTGTTCCATCCGGTCGGCACTGACAACCACCTGGTCAAGAGACCGGGCCTCCGGGTCCATTTTAATATCCAGAACGGCAGTACTTCCTGCGGTGACGGTCAGGGTCTCTGTCCTTGACCTGTATCCAATAAAGCGGAAGTCAATCGTAACGGTGCCCGCTCCTGCTGAAAAGGAAAATGAACCCGTGGCATCCGTTGCTGTTCCCAGTCCACGACCCCAGATGACATAAACCCCTGCCAGCGGCTCACCGGTCTGTTTGTCGGTAACCCTTCCGCTGACCACGGCCTGTGCTGCCGCCCCGGCAGCAGAAGCCATCAGAATGCCCGCAAGGAGTAAAACCCGGAGAGATGTCATTTCGGCTTGAAGGTCATCCTGACACTGATCATTGTGACACCCGGATAGGTGAATGTCACCTTGAGTGAGTTTGATTTAAGCTCCACGATATGTGTTGTAAGCGGGAAAGGCAGATCCGGTGAATCAATTGCCAGATTGGCTTCATTGTCAGTGAATACCCACGTGCCTGTATACTGCCCGAAAGTGCCCGTGCCATCCTTTTTAAAGGTCACATCCCCCTTGAACTTTTCAAGGATCTGGCCCGGGCCGCTGGCATCAACACCGTCAGCAAGAAGACTGTCGCTGGTCCAGGCATGCGCTGTCAGAAGGGTGAACCGCTCCGACTCCTTCTCTTTATTGCATGAAACGGTAATGCCAAGACTTATTATTATGACCAGTAAAGCAGCGTTTTTCATAATTTGCCTTTTTACGTTCTGTTTCAATTAAACTCCCGCAGCCGAAAATAGTTTAAAAATCTCTTATTGAACGAATGCGGTAAGTATTATTCCTAAAAAGCATTCCCTTCAGCACGCTGGTGAAATTATGATTCCAGCCGGCATTGTCGCTTACCTCACCGGAACTCTGCTGGTGTGATTCCGTATATGATATTCCGGTTCAGGCAGAGTATGTTAAGTCATTTTTTTCAGGGGCAAGTTATTAAAAATTACTAGATCACAGTCTGATACGCGTAAATGAATAAAAGCTTCAACCAGTCTTTATCGTCTTATAATGAGGACTTCGTTACCGGATAACCAAACTTTTCGTAGATTTATTACATCATTTCTAACCAAGACCAATATGAGCGAAAAGTATTCTGTCAGCCCTAACGGCGAAAAATTTCCCCTTCCGAAACCGGATGATTACAAAAAAGAGTTTGAAGCCATAAAGAAACGTGTCAGGCAGGAGCGCACCAAAGGCCGCGAGATTGTTGTGGTCATGGGTGTTGGCTTCGTGGGAGCCGTGATGGCTGCAATTGTTGCAGACACAGTTGACAAAAAGGGAAAACCGTCAAAGTTTGTTATCGGGATGCAGCGCCCCAGTGCCCGCAGTTACTGGAAGATACCCCTGCTGAACCGCGGTGTTTCTCCCGTGAAGGCTGAGGACCCCGAAGTAGATCCCATGATTGACCGTTGCGTGAACCAGAAGAAGACGCTGATGGCAACATATACATATGACGTGCTGAAGCTTGCTGATGTGGTTGTGGTTGACGTGCAGTGTGATTATATCAAGGAAGAACTAGGCAATGTCCGCGCCGGCCAGACAGATATGGCTGCCCTTGAAGCATCGCTGGCAGTAATTGCCGAACATATTCCGGCTGAGGCACTGGTGCTGATCGAAACCACCGTTGCGCCCGGCACAACCGAGCAGGTTGCCTATCCGATCATGAAAAAAGCTTTCAGTAAGCGCGGAATCAAAACCGATCCGCTGCTGGCACACAGTTATGAAAGAGTCATGCCCGGCAGGAATTATGTAGCCAGCATACGCGACTTCTGGAGGGTCTGCAGCGGCATCAACGAGGAGGCAAAAAAACGGGTCGTAAAATTCCTCACTGAAGTGCTCAACACAGAAAAATTCCCTCTTACGGTTATGGACAGGCCCATTGAATCTGAGACTGCGAAAATAGTGGAGAACAGCTATCGCGCCACAATCCTGGCCTTCCTTGATGAATGGAGCCTCTTCGCGGAGCGAAACGGCGTTGACCTCATCAAGGTGATCAAGGCAATAAAGATGAGGCCGACACACAGCAACATGATCTTCCCCGGACCCGGGATAGGCGGGTACTGCCTGCCAAAGGACGGCGGACTGGGTGTATGGGCTTACAAGCATATCCTCGGTTTCGAAGATGACATCTTCAGAATCACACCGCTGGCCATTGATATAAATGATACGCGCGGACTACATGTAGGACAGCTGACCCGTGACGCCCTCCGCAACATGGGTAAGCCGATAGCAGCAGCCGACATCCTGGTTCTCGGTGCCGCATACCGCGAAGATGTGGGCGACACCCGGTACAGCGGATCAGAGATAGTAATCCGAAAACTTGCTGAAATGGGAGCAGAAATACGGGTTCACGACCCTTACGTCGAGCACTGGTGGGAATTTGAGCAGCAGGATACGTATCCCGCCGAGGGACAGAGCAAGGCACAGTTCTTCCGCAACCAGGAAAAACTGAAGGAAATAAGGATTGAACAGGATCTAAACAAAGCCCTTAAGGGTGCCGAGGCAGTCATCCTTGCCGTTCCCCATGCAGCCTACCTCAACCTTGATCCTGACAGGGTGGTGAAGACGATCGGCCAGCCTGCAGCCATCATCGACTGCTTCGGGATACTTACCGACGATAAGATACGCCGCTATTTCCAGCTGGGCTGCGAGGTCAAGGGACTAGGCCGCGGACATATACAGAGAATAAAGGAGGAGTTGCGCAAATCATAAGCCGTCCAGATACATAACCCTGAAAAAAGTACCACACAATGAAGAGGAAAGTAGACGAACTGTATGAAGAGTACCGTAACGGCAACGTAAGCCGGCGGGAGTTCATGAAGAAACTGGCCCTCGTTACCGGGGGTACAGCTGCTGCAGTAGTGATCCTGCCGGGCTGCAACGGCGCCTCGGCAAGGTCAAAAAGGTCAGAGACCATGCAGCTGATCAATGAGTTCATAACCTACCCTGGCGCCACCGGTGACATGCGGGCCTACCTCTCAATGCCCGAGGGAAAGGACAAGCTGCCCGGCGTGATTGTAATCCATGAAAACAGGGGCCTTGTACCGCACATCCAGGATGTGAACAGGAGGATGGCCATGGAAGGATTCATTTCACTCGCACCTGATGCACTCTCTCCACTGGGAGGAACTCCTGAGGACGAAAACAAGGGACGTGAGATGATTGGTCAGCTTAACCGCGAGGAGACTGTTGAAAACTTCGTGGCAGCAGTACAGTATCTTAAAACCCACCCCAGGTCAACAGGAAAGGTTGGATGTACAGGATTTTGCTGGGGCGGGGCAATGACCAACCAGGTGGCAGTCAACTCCCCTGACCTGAATGCCGCAGCACCCTACTACGGATCCACTCCCGCACCTGAGGATGTACCGAAGATCAAGGCAAAGGTGATGGCTCACTATGCAGGTGATGACGAACGGATCAACAGCGGAATACCTGCCTTTGAGGAAGCTCTCAAACAGGCCGGCATCGAGTACCAGATATTCATATATGAGGGTACCCAGCACGCGTTTAACAATGACACCAGTCAGAGATACAACAAGGAGGCCGCTGACCTGGCCTGGAAACGGACAACTGACTTCTTCAGGGATAATCTTAAAGACTGAGCTTCAATTATTCGCACGAACATTTATCCTGCAGC
>CAYYEH010000003.1:23324-79640 GCA_964470815.1 uncultured Rikenella sp. | reverse complement strand
ACTGCTGACTGCTGACTGCTACCGGCCACTTCTCCACACCCGGGCTACCTCATTTATGAACGGCCGGCAGTGGTTGAAGAATTGCCTGTACCCCTCGCAAAGATAGTTGAGCCCCGGATCACCGTCCGGAGTGACAATGAACCTGTTCTTGGGGCACTCCCCATTGCACATTTCAATCACTTCACATTTAAGACAGTAACGTGGAAGCGCTCTTTTCTTGGCTTCGCCGAATGCCTTTTGCTGCGGATCATCAAGGAGGGAGGAAACTGACCTTTGCATGATATTTCCGATCCTGTATTCCTCGCTGACGTAGTGGTCACATGAGTAGAAATCACCGTTCATCTCCACCACAGGAACCATCCCGCAGACCGGTTTGAAGATGCATAGGGTATGCTCCTGGCCGAATGCCGTCCTGAGCGCCTCCTCAAATATCTGAATCTTAATCCTTCCAATATCACGGGCTATCCATTCGTCAAAGATGACAGAAAGGAATCTGCCGAAATCTGCCGGTTTTACACTCCTCCCGGTTACCATTTCCGGCCTTTCCCCGGAATGTTCCGCACCGAATTCCTGTAATGGTTCGCAATGATTCCTCACTGAACCGCCGGCTGTGGTACCGCTGTTTACCGGCTGTTGCGACACAGTGCCAGCCCGCTCCACCAGTGGAAGGAAGGTTATAAACTTTGCTCCGAGGTCCCTGAAAAACCGGTAAACCTCCAGCGGCGCCATGACATTCTCACTGTTCACAACACAGAGTATCTCGTAAGGCACACCGTAATCCCCGAGAATCCTCATGCCACTCATTGCATCATCAAATGACCCCCAGCCGTCAGCCCTTTTCCTGTGACTGTTGTGATACCGTTCAGTTCCGTCGAGGCTGACACCTACATAGAATCCCTGCTCCTTAAAGAACCTGCCCCAGTCATCATTAATCCGTGTGGCATTGGTCTGAATCCCGTTCATGATTTTACACCGTGGAGGAGCGAATCGCCTCTCCATCTCTGCCGCCCGGCGGTAGAAATCTATTCCCGCCAGTGTCGGTTCACCCCCGTGCCATGAAAAGAAGGCCTCCTTTCCGTTCGAAGCTGCAAAATGATGCCTGATATACTTCTCCAGTACCTCATCGGTCATTGTCATACCGACAGATTTACCGCCATGAAGATCATTTTCATGATAGTAGCAGTAGCTGCACCTCAGGTTGCACCTGGCGCCGACCGGCTTCACAAAGACCTGAAATTCTCGGTTATTTTCACCCATTGCACTCTCAGGTTAAGTAATCAACAGGCTGACATTGAACTTAAGGCCACGGTGTTCAGTTCCGGTGAAATCATTCAGGCGGTAGAACGTATCAGGCAATGTGACCTGCCTTCCATAGTGATCAGAATAATGGTTATCCACTATTTCATCCTGCATTATCCGGTTTGATATCTGTCATTGAGATATTCCTTCAGGTTTTCCTGACCTGGTCTCATTTTGACCGACTGCTTCATGCCTGACACGAATTTTTCCAGGTTTTCAGGTACCTCCACCTTTCTGCCGATCAGTGGTTCAACGACGGAGGTGAATTTTGCCGGATGGGCTGTAGCTGCAAAGATCCCCGTGGTGCCGGGATGGCTTTCAAGGTAATGTTCAAGCCCAAGGCTTGCCACTGCACTATGAGGATCAAGGATGTAACCCGTGCGCAGATATTCGTCGCTTATATGTTTTCTTATCCTGTCATCATCAAACCAACAGCCGCTCACTGACCTTGTCATGATATCATGATTATTGCCGAACACCCTGCACAACCTGTCAAAGTTGCCCGGATTGCCTACATCCATAGCATTGGCAATTGTAGGCACCGTAGGCGCAGGATTGAAGATACCCGTTTCAAGGTATTCCGGCACTACCCTGTTTATGTTGGTGGCCGCCACAAGGTGTAGTATTTCGAGGCCTGACTTCCACGCCATCGCTGCAGCCGTAATGTTGCCGAAGTTACCTGACGGGACTGATAAAACGGTCTCCCTGCCGGAGTGGCAAAGTGCATAATAGTAATAGAAGCTTTGCGGAATCAGCCTTGCAATGTTTATTGAATTGGCAGAAGTCAGCTTCACTCTGCCGCCTAGGTCCGTCTCTGCATCTGTATCTGCGTGTGCAAGGCAGCTCTTAACCATAGCCTGGCAGTCATCAAAGGTCCCCTCAACCTCTATTGCAGTGATATTGTTCCCCATGGCGGTTATCTGGTTCTCCTGCAATCTGCTTATCTTGCCTGATGGATAAAGGATGACCACATCAACACCATCCACTCCCAGGAAGCTTGAGGCTATGGCCCCTCCCGTATCACCCGATGTGGCAACCAGCACGACGGTAGTCCTTTCATCCTGCGTGGCGAAATACCTGAAACAGCCGGCCATGAATCTGGCCCCGAAGTCCTTGAATGCGGCAGTAGGGCCATGGAACAGTTCCAGGACCTGTCTCCTCTCATCAAGTTGCCTGATAATGACAGGGAAATCAAAGGCCTCCTCGCATATCTGCCGCATAGCCTGAACTGGTATTTCGTTACCCGCATAGATCTGCCCTACTTCCATAGCAATCTCGGGAAGTGTCATCCCTGGAAGCCGTCTGAAAAAGCAGGCTTCAAGCCGGGGGATACTTACCGGCATGAAGAGACCCATATCAGAGGAAATGCCTTTTTCCACGGCACCCCTGAAACCTGTCCGCATTCGCGGATCCCTCAGATTATAATATACCATTCGCCTGGAGGTTCATCATCTATGTGGTCACAGTCATCATTTCATTCTTAGAGATCAGCAATTGCGCATTCCTGTGCACCTGCAGGGCAGACAGGGGACATATAGGCATCAAATGCAAGACCCAGTGAAATCATCTTCCCGGACATACTCTTCATTACTGCGGCGGCCGTGTCACCGCCCCGGCAGAGCGCAAACACGGACGGGCCCGATCCTGATATGCCTGCACCCAGGGCTCCGTTCTTCATCGCAGCCTCCTTAAGTTCATAAAAACCGCTGATGAGCCCTGCACGCTTTGGTTCTGCCACATGATCAACCAGTGACCGGCCGATCAGGCCATAATCCTCCCGGTAAAGCCCTGCCACAAGGCCGGAGAGGTTACCCCATTGCCTGACAGCTGTCGCGAGTGGTATATGTGTGTCAAGTAGTCTCCTTGCCACAGATGTCTTTATTTCAGCCTCCGGGTGGATCACAACGCACCACAGTTCCACTGGTATGTGGAGCTGAACTATGTCAAGGGGTTCATAGCTCCGGATAAGAGTTATTCCTCCAAGTAAGGAAGGTGCTACATTGTCTGCGTGGGCAGAGCCTGAAACCAGTCTTTCACCCTCCATGGCAAACCTGACCAGGTCATTCATTGTAAAGCGGTCATCCAGAAGTTTTCCGGCGGCAAAGGCTGTTGCTGCAGCGCTGGCTCCGCTTGATCCTATCCCGCTCCCCGGCCTGATCCCCTTCTCCAGCATGACCCTGAACCCGATAAGTCCGCTCTCGGCGGCTGCCACTGCCTTCAGCACCGCCCCGACAACATTTTTATCAGGATCAAGGCTGAGTGTATCACACCCCCTGATCTCCGAAATCTCCACCGTTCCGTTTCCGGTCAGTTCAAGTTCCACGGTATCAAACGGCTCACCAAGTGCAAGTCCTATCACGTCAAATCCGCAGCTCAGATTTGAGACCGTGGCAGGCGCCTTCACCCTTACTTTCTTTATAGACATCACTTTTAAAATCATACAGAGTACCTGCAAAGATACTTTCTCCAACGACATCAGCCTCCTGTTCCGGAACATTGATCGTACTCCCCGGCAAATAATGGCAGAATAAGATTTACACTAACTTATCCTTCTCATGTCGTTGTCTACCAGCATTACACAATCTGTGTTAAGACAAATCGTTTACTCAATGGCAACTCTTCCGGGCAATAATGGTACTTTTGGAGCATCAGGCTGGGACTAATATGAGACAACTGACTCTTAATGTAATATTTCTGATCATCATGGCAACACCTGTTGCCGGACAGATCCTCACTGACAGTAACCTGCCCATTGTCATTATCACTACCGATGGCGGGGCAACTATTGTGGATGATCCCAAGGTGAAAGCCACCATGAAAATCATTGACCGCGGACCGGGCCAGAGAAACTATGTCTCTGACCAGAACAATGCCCTCTACCTGAACTATAACGGCCGCATAGGAATCGAATTAAGAGGCTCATCATCACAGGAGTCCCCCAAGAAAAATTATGGCCTGACCACACGATTGGCCGATGACATCAACAATAACAACGTAAGCCTTCTCGGGATGCCAGAAGAAAATGACTGGATACTAGGTGGGATGGTATTTGACACAGCCTTCATACGTGATTATTTCTGTCACAATCTTTTCCGAAACCTTGGAAACTATGCCTCAAGGGCTGCTTACTGCGAGGTGATAATCAACAACGATTACAAGGGGCTATATATGCTCCAGGAAAAACTCAAGGCCGATGACAACAGGATAGACGTCATAAAAATCGGAAAAAATGACAACACCCTGCCGGCAGTCTCCGGAGGTTACATAACAAAGGCCGATAAAAGGACAGGAGGTGACCAATATGCATGGTTAATGTATTCGTTCCAGAATTCAATTGTTGAATATATCCATGATCTCCCAAAGCCTGAAGACGCAACCACAGCGCAAACAACATTCATCAGGGGAGAATTCTTCAAACTCGAGACCACTGCTCAGAACAATGATATCTCCGTCGTGAACGGCTACCCGTCAGTTATAGATGTACCTTCATTCATCGACTTCATGATAGTCAATGAATTTGCCTCAAATCCCGATGCCTACCAGTACAGCACATACTTTCACAAAGATCGTAACGGCAAGCTGCGTGCCGGGCCGGTATGGGACCTTGACCTCTCATTCGGCAATGACCTCTTCCAGTGGTCTTTTGACCGAAGCAAAACCTATCTCTGGTACTTTGAGGACTACTATTACAACAATGGTTCTAAATTCTGGCGTGACCTTTTCCGTAACAATACTTTCCGGTGCTACCTCTCCAGAAGATGGCATGAGCTTCTGAAACCGGGAATGCCGCTGAACAGAACTGTCAGGGAGGCATTCCTCGATGAAACCGCAACTCTGATATCCGAAGCTGTCATACGTGACAGCCAGAGATGGGGCAAAGCAGCCAACCAGGCTGCAAGAATAACTGCAATCAAGTCATTCATGCAGGCACGTGAGGAGTGGATAACCTCAAATATTGGCAGTTACAGTGCCTGCAACAATGTTGCCGTCCCAAAGCTGACAATAACAAAAATAATGTATCACCCGCTCACCACAACCCAGTTCCCGAACGATGATGACCTTGAGTTCCTTGAGATCCGTAATACCGGAACCACAACAGTAAACCTCAGCGGTGTCTACTTCATGGGAACAGGGCTTGTTTACCAGTTCCCTGCCAACACCACCCTCGGACCGGGCCTTTGCGTGATACTGGCTTCCAACGCCACCGTTTTTCAGTCCAGGTACGGATTCTCACCGTTTGGACAGTTTACCCGGCACCTTTCAAACAGCTCCGAGAAACTGGTACTTGCCGATGCCTTCGGTAACCTGATAGATTTTGTGGAATACTCTGACCAGAGCCCGTGGCCCTACGCAGACGGAAACGGCTCATATCTGAAGCTTAAGGACCCCGGCCTTGATAACAGCCTCGCAGAAAACTGGGAAGCATCATCGGATGTCATCACAGGTGCGGAGGAGACCAGCGCTTCACGTGAAATCTCAATTTACCCAAACCCGGTCAGGGATTTGCTCACCATCAGCGCCGGAACAGACATAAGCAGCATATGCGTATATGACATCCGGGGAACGATCATGTGGTCTCAGGAAGTCAACAGCCTGCAGATTACCCTGAATATGCGTGACATGTCTCCAGGGGTTTATATCGTAAGAATTTTTACCCGTGAGGGCAGTTTCCCGCGGATGGTTGTAAAGGAATAGCACCTTACCAGATCCATGTGCCCACTGCACCGCCATCAAGGCTAAGAGGAAGGGCATTCCCCCTGAATCTTACATTAAAGTTTCTTTTGCCTGTTGTGGTGTTCAACACGATAAGCACCTTTCGTCCCTCCGGGGTTTGAAATGCAACATTCGGCAGATTACCAAGGATGTTGGTAGATACCCTTACCGACCCCGGCCTCACATGTTTGGCAGCATGGGCGAGGATATAATATGCCGGGTTCCTGGTGACATTGTTCCCGTTGAGGGTCACAGTACCTAGGCACCTGTCACAACCTCCATCCGTATGGGGATCATACGAGGGATCAGATGCCAGGTTCCACTCTAACACATTACGGCACCAGTTACGGGTCGC
The DNA here is from genome assembly GCA_964470815.1 of uncultured Rikenella sp. Lineage (GTDB taxonomy): Bacteria > Bacteroidota > Bacteroidia > Bacteroidales > VadinHA17 > SR-FBR-E99. The sequence goes on along the minus strand of CAYYEH010000003.1, from coordinate 73,273 downwards.
CCCGATGATCAGGTTCTCAACATGCCACCTGATGTCTTCTGCAAGGTTCCCCGGGCCGCCCACCCACTGCTCCGTAAAGTACAGGTTCTTTGACGGATAAGCCTCATGTACTGAGGTGAGAGCATCAATCGAACCACCATAAAGGTGAAATGCTGATCCGTCAATATATTGGCGAGCTCCTGCATCGCTCAGAACAGTCAGGGGATAATCTGTCCGGTCAGCATTATGATCATAAATGATGATTTTGGTTTCTATACCAGCGGCAGAGAATGCCGGACCGAGGTGCTCCCTGATGAAAAGAGCCTGGTCAACAGCAGTCATGACCATACTGGGGTTATTGCCCCCGTGCAGAGGCTCATTCTGAACAGTAATGGCATCTATTTCAATACCCTCGTCCTTCATGGCCTGGATATACTTTACGAAATATTTGGCATAAGCGTCAAACCATTCATGTTTCAGACTTCCCCCCACAGATGAATTGTTTGTCTTCATCCATAATGGCGCTGTCCATGGAGAACCCATGATCTTCAACGTGGGATTTATGGCCAGAATTTCCTTCAGTACAGGAATCAGGTCCGGTTTTTCCGGTTCAATGCTGAACCGCTCCATTTGCGGATCAGTTTCCCCCGGAGAGAGGTCACTGTACGTAAATACCCTGTCACTGAGGTCGGAGGCGCCAATGGTTATTCTGAGGTAACTGATGCCGATCCCGTTCCCTTCAGGACTGAAAAGCTCGCGCAACAATGAAGTCCGGGCTGTCTGATCCATATTGTTAAGAAGGATGGCACTGCCTCCCGTCAGGCAGTTGCCAAAACCGTCTATCACCTGAAAACGCTCAACGGTATCAACCACTATGGCAGGATCGGTGTTGGCTGTGGCCATGAATTCAAGCTCTCCGGTGTGTTTTTCGAAAAGAACACCTTTATGCGGTGAGGTTATCCACCCCTCAGCCATCATGCCTGTTCCATCATACCTGCCCGGACCGTTCTCCTGCGGCCTGTTGCAACTGACAAGCATAACAGGGATGATCAGTGTCAAGAGTCTTTTCATCTCCTTATTTCTTTTGATAAACCCTCACGTAATCAACAATCATGGACCGTGGAAAGACTGAATCGTCAATACCCTGAACTCCTCCCCAATTACCACCTACGGCAACATTAAGAAGCAGATGGAACCGCTTGTCAAAAGGCCAGGTCTTATAACCGGTGCCCTCATTTCTGAAAGTGAAGTAATGAAGGTCGTCAACATAAAATCTGATCTCCTGCACATCCCATTCTATGGCATAAATATGAAATTCACTGTAGCAGGACTGAACATTGGTGGAAGCTCCCCTCTGAGTGCCAGTAGAGTGATTATAGGCCTCTGTATGAACTGTGCCAACAATTTTGTAAGGATCATAACCTACATTCTCCATGATATCGATTTCCCCGCTGGCAGGCCAGCCACCGTATGACCAGTCGGTGGGAAGCATCCAGATTGCCGGCCACATGCCTCTTCCGTCGGGAATTTTTGCTTTTACCTCTACCCTGCCGTAGAGCCAGTCTCCCTTCTGTCGGGTAACCAGCCTGGCAGAAGTATATTTAAATCCTTCATAATCTTCACGATGTGTCGTGATTGAGAGAAAACCGTCCCTGACCTCTGCATTCTTCAGGCGGGATGCCGTATAATACTGTGACTCATTGTTTCCCCAACCTGTCGCATTCCCCTCGGTGTCATAACTCCATTTCCGGTTATCTGGCAGTCCTGTATAGTTAAATTCATCGCTCCATACAAGCGCCATTTCTCCGGTATTTGGATTATCAGGGTATTCTTCCGGTGTTCCGGACCTATCGCATCCCGGGGATAATAATAGGAATACCAGGAATATTGCTGCCTGTTGTATCACATTCATCATCTTTAAGTTCTATTCCAGGATAAAGTCGGAATGGAGACCTTCCTCCGAGTTGGGCCCGATCCATACATCAAACCTGCCTGGTTCTGTGACTGTCTCCTTCCCGTTGAAAAAAGAAAGATCAGCAGCCGTAAGGGTAAACTTTACTTCAACGGTTTCTCCCTTTTTTATACTTAACCGGCTATATCCCTTTAATTCCTTGATCGGCCGCGTTATGCTGCCGACTCTGTCACGCACATAGAACTGCACTATCTCGTCAGCATCCATCTTTCCGGTATTGGTCACCCTGGCTCTTACAGTGAGTGTTCCGTCCATCTTCATCACCTGCGATGACAGTTCAATATCACTGTAGTCAAAGGTTGTATAGCTGAGGCCGTAACCAAAGGGGAACAAAGGGGTAAATCCGTAGTCGAGGTGGAATGACTTGTCACCAACTGAAATCTGAGGATTTACAGCGGGTATTGAGTCAATAGGAGTGAATGACTGGCCTGATGCAGGCCTCCCTGTATTTTTTCTGTAATAATAGAAGGGTATCTGACCTGCACCCTTTACAAAAGTGACAGGCAGTTTGCCGGATGGTGATTCCTTCCCAAATAGCAGGTCAGCAATAGCCGGACCGGCCATTGTACCTCCGTGCCATGCATAGAGAACAGCGTCAGAGAGGTTGAGTTCCCTTCCAATGGCCAGGGGCCTGCCCGCCATTATAACAAGGATGATGGGTTTGCCGGTAGCGGCAAGCGCTTCCAGAAGCTCAGTCTGTGCGCCGGGAACATCAATCTCACCTCTCGACCGGGCTTCACCTGAAAGAATCCACTCTTCACCGCCAAAAAAGAGTACGGCATCAGACCGGCGTGCTGCAGCCACAGCTGATGCAAAATCCTTTTTGCTTCTGTCACGGCTGTATGTCAGTGCCTGCACATAATTGACCCTTTGATCACCGAGCACTTCTCTGATTGCTTTTAGTGGAGTCACGGAATTTTCTGCCCTGCCGTCAAAACACCATGTACCCAGCTGATCACGCGGAGCATCAGCAAGAGGTCCGATGACAGCCACTGAGGATATCTTTTCCGCAGCAAGAGGCAGTACAGCATTCTCATTCTTCAGTAGTACTGCACTCTGCCGTGCCACAGTCCTGGAATGCTCAAGGAATGACGGATCCAGTATTTTTGATCTTGCTTCAGGATTTATATAGGGATTGTCAAATAGCCCCAGCCTGTACTTCACCCGGAGGATGTTCCGGACAGCATCGTCAATCTGCTGCATGGTTATCATCTTTTTATCGAGTAAAGTCTTTATGTTGTCATAGTATGACGTTGTCGCCATCTCCATATCAACACCTGCATTGATCGCGATAGCTGCCGCATGCTTATCATCCTCGGCAAAACCATGGTTTACCATCTGGGTAACGGATGCCCAGTCACTCACTACGAATCCGTCAAAGCCCCACTCTTCCCTCAGGATTTTTTTAATGGTAAACTGGTTGCCGGATGTAGGAATGCCATTCAGATCATTGAATGCCGACATGAAAGTCTGTGCACCTGCCTCTTTGGCTGCGAGGAAAGGTTTGAGCACCACATTGCGGAGAAGTGGTTCGGGTATATAAGTGGTATTGTAATCACGGCCTGCCTCGGCAAAACCATATCCAACATAATGCTTTGCGCATGCTGCAAGTGAGGTAGGATCATTAAGGCTGTCGCCCTGAATTCCGGTTACCATCGCTGTAGCAAGAGTTGATGCAAGGAAGGGGTCTTCACCGCATCCTTCAGCAATCCTTCCCCATCGGGGATCCCATGTGATATCGATCATCGGTCCGAAGGTCCACCTTATACCCTCTGATGAAGCCTCAATTGCAGAAATGCGGAACGCCTGCCTTACAGCCTCCGGGTTCCATGAGGCAGCCATTCCCAGAGGAATGGGAAAAATTGTCCGGTAACCATGTATGACATCTCTTCCTATTATGAGAGGAATGCCCAACCTGCTCTCTTCCAAGGCTATGCGCTGTATCTCATTCACCTGGTCTGTACCAAGGAAGTTAAGCAGCGAACCGCAACGTCCGTCCCTGACGGCCTGTTTCAACTGCTCAGGATCCTTAAAAAAACCGAGGTCAAGCTGGGACATCTGACCGATCTTTTCGTCAAGGGTCATCTTTTCAATCAAATTATCAGCTCTTGCTTCGGCGCTGTCGGGGACAGCCTTTCCACTGTCACATGATAAGGTTACAAGCATAAGGAATCCTGCGGACAGTACCAGCGGTAGTCTTATGAGTTTCATTTCTGTACTCTATAATAAATGAATAAAATGAATATCATTGCCTGCCCCTCGGAAGGGGCAGGCAATGATCAACAAAACAACTATTTATGGATACCTTCCACATGAGGACCGGAAAGTTCATCGAAATAGAATGCGTGTGTCCCTTCACCGACTCCCGGATTAAGCATAATCCTTACAATGTTATAGAAATCATGATTGTAGTAATCATCTGCAACAACATCATAAGACACTGGATCAGGCCACCACTTCCACCCCTCAGAACCGGGCTGGACGTCAGCGCCGCTGAAGTTGTAGGTCGCCAGCTCCCATTTATTTGTCTGCTGGATGGTATAAGTCAGTTCGGTACCGGTCTGCCAGGCATCTCCCCCCTTATCAGTGTTTTCAAGCTTCAGAAGGACTTTATCTCCTGCCGTGCCATAAACCAGTATGGAGAAGATATGCTGCTGCCTCAGATCGAACCTGAAGCCAGGGCCAAGCTGCATATATGCGTTCGCCCACTGATTGTTCGTTTTAGTGTAAAAAGCAGTCTTGGCAGACCTGTTGGGTACCTCTTTCAGCGGATTGTCAACAATAGTTACATCACAGTCCTGACCCACAACCGGATAAATCTGCACCTCGCTGAAGTCGTTGTATACTATCATCATGTCAAGAAGATAGGGAACATAGGCAGAGTTGTCATTTACAAGTTTGACAACCTTTGTACCTGTCAGCGTACCCAGACTGGTGGTTAGTTTTGCTGTCACTGTATAATCACCCCGGCGCATGAAGGTATGATTCACTGTTTCATCCTTTCCTGCCGTAACTTCCGGACTGTTATCTCCAAAATTCCAGGTTACATTGGTAACGCTCTGTCCTTCAGGAATTACATAATCAGTAATTGAACAGGCCACATTATTGTCTGTACCCTCAACAGCATTTACGGTATAGGTTATTGTAGGTCTGACATAACCTTTGGGAATGAGCAAGTAATGCCATTTGGTCCAGCTTTCATATGAGCTTTCACAGGTAAGCTCCAACATGTTCTCATTAATCTGGAGGATTTTGTACTTATGATCTTTTGCTCCAACATCAAGACCCGGGAAAATGGGTGTCGCACTGTTGATTACGATGTAGTTAGCTCCCCCCTGCTCCAATATTGTCCAGGTCCCTGTAACGGGTGTGGCATAATCGACGTCATAGTCATCCTTGTTCAGTCTGGGATTGAGATAGACTGATGCCAATGCCGGATCGTCCTTGGTATAACCCTTGACATAACTGACACCTTTGTTGTCATATTTCACAATAAAATCAGTGAGGATAAAGGTCAGCTCATCGTCATATGCTCCTGTTCCGCTCTTGACATTTGGGTCAGCTGACCACCAGTCAAGGCCGATTCCGTCTACTTTGGTGACATCACCAACGCCGAAATGCCCTTTTGAGTCCTTGTCAACCATCCATGTCTTGCCATCAACATCATTAACGCCGCCTGTAAGGTTAATATACACCGGATCTGTGAAAATGGAAAAGTCCGTTTCAGTCTGTGTCAGGGTTTTAGTCAGGGTAGCCATCCCTCCCCTGGTTACAAGGGTAAGCTTGATTGTGTAGTCACCGGGCATTGGGTACCTGGCAATATTGCTATTCCCCGTCCCCTTGGTGCCATTTCCGAAATCCCATGATGCTATACCGGTTATGGAGGAGGTGTTTTCAATCACGAAGTTGAACGCATCACTTCCGGGTGCAATTGTGAAGTTGAGCTGGTCTGCAGCAGGGGCATCCCCGATATCGGGCTTATCCGCCATCTGCGGTTCGCAGGCGGTTACGGCCAGTAAGATGGCCAGTATGCCCGCTAATTTTGTATATATGATCTTTTTCATTGCAGTTATAATTTATTGGATGATTTACAGGCCAACATAAGCGGGAACCATTTGCTTAAGCACTCCGCTGTTCATATTCCTTATTTCACCTGCAGGGATCGGGAACATGCCCCATGAATCTGCCTTGAATGTACGGGGTGCAAAGTCTGAGGCGTTCGGAGTGCCGGCCGGGATATTGAAGCTTGCATTTATCTTTTCTCCGGCAAAGTCAAGTCCTCTTCTCAGCAGGTCCCATTTCCTGAGTCCCTCACCTCCGAATTCCACACGCCTCTCATGATAAATATCGTCGAGGGTGATGGAGGTCTTTGCAGCTGCCTCACCAAGGGCCCTTGTGCGTACCTCGTTGAAGTAGCCCACAGCTTTACCCGGGTTGTCGGCCAGCCACACTTCGGCGGCCATGAGCAGCACATCGGCATATCTTATATCCATATGGTTACGAGGGAAGTTGTGGCTGGGGTCTCCTCCTGACCCTTCATAATCGGCCCTGGCCATATACTTCTTGTTGAAGTAGCCGGTATTCATGAATGCCCTGGTATAACCGGTAAGAAGTGATTCTGCATCATAGAGGGTAACATACTTCCTGGGGTCTCCGGTTTCAAACTCATCAGCAAGGCTCCATGTCGGAATTGAGAATGACCATCCGGCAAAGACGGTTGTGTCACCTTTGGGATCACGGACACTCAGCCATACCGAGGAGAAGTTACCGTTGATATTCCATCCGCCCCAGTCACCTGACTTGGCTTTGTCGGAGTACTGGATCTCAAGGACCCCTTCCGCGTTGTTCTGGTTGTCCCAGTCAAAGAGATCGGCGTAATCAGGAATGAGTGAATAGACTTCGCTTGTAATTACCTGGTCAAGGGCAGCCTGGATATAGGTCTTGTTGATCGTTGTTGAGCCGCCTATCCATTGCTCAGCAGTAAGGCCAAGGCCGTTGATTGCGCTCATACCGGTATGGTACAGGTATATCCTTGCCATGAGTGCCTGAACTGCACCCTTGGTGATGCGTCCCTTTTCAGAGGGCGGAACCTGTGCCGGAAGAATTGAAACAGCATCAACAAGATCAGAGGCAATTAGTGAAAAGACCTCTGCAGGAGTGCTCTGTTCAACGTTTTTATATTCCTCCACGTTGGGCAATACCTCGGTAATAACGGGAACCCAACCGAAATGACGGACAAGATCCCAATAGAAATAAGCACGCAGGAATTTTGCCTCAGCCTCATACCTTTCTTTCAGGCCATCTGTTTTCCAGTCGACCCCTTCCTGTTTCTGAAGATAAAGGTTTGCCCGGTAAATACCTGAATAACACCTGTTCCACAGATCGGATGAAGAGTTATTCTCAGGTTCCATCTTAAACATTTCCATATCCTGCCACTGACTCATATCAGAGGCATCCGAACCTCCGCAGAATGCATCGTCAGACCAGATATCGGCCATCGTGGGTGCAAACTGCCAGTTCTGTACCGAATAGGCATCATAGACCGCAGTGAGTGCCAGGAAGGCCTCAGCTTCTGTCTTATAGTAATTGGCTTCCGTCTGACCGGTCTTTGGTTCAAGCTCAAGAAAATCTTTTGAGCATGATGAACCTGCCACCATCACAGCCAGAAGGAAGAGACTGTAAAATATTGACTTTTTCATAACTCTGTTCTTTTTCGTGATGTTAGAATGTAACATTTATTCCGGTCATGATTGTCCTCGGCTGCGGGTAAATACCGCGGTCAATCCCGTTGTCAAAGACCCCGCCTCCTATCTCCGGGTCATACCCTGTATATTTTGTAAATGTGTACAGGTTCTCAGCTGAGACATAAAGGCGCAGTTTCGTAAGCCTTATTGCATCAGTAATACTCTTCGGAAGAGTATATCCAAGTGTAATGTTCCTTAACCTCACGAAACTCCCGCTCTGAATATAAAAATCACTCACTCTTTTACCATTAAGATTATTATCGGTAAATGTAACCCTGGGGTATTTATCAGATGTTCCTTCACCGGTCCATCTGTTTAACCATTCTGCCGTATAATTTGCAAGATTCATGTCATACCTCCTGGTGGCGCTGTAGATTTCCTGTCCCAGTGCTGCATAAAGGAACAGGTTCAGATCAAAGCCATACATTTCGGCATTGAGGTTGAGGCCGCCTGTGAAATCAGGGAACGGGCTTCCTATCTGGACCCTGTCAGCATCGCTGATAAGACCGTCATCATTGATGTCAACGAATCTTATATCACCCGGGCTGGCGTTAGGCTGTATTATGGTCCCTGAAGTACTGGTATGGTTTTCAATTTCTGACTGGTTCTGGAAGATACCGTCAGTCCTGAGTCCATAGAAAACACCCATTGGAGTTCCGGGTTCAGCGAACAGTACATCACTCTGCCCGAATCCACCGTCACCTCCCAGAATTCGTTGTTCTGAATTCTGAATGTTAAGAACCTCACTTTTATTGAATGCCCCGTTGATCGAAGCATTGAGAAAAAGTTTACCGATCTGTTTCCGGTACCCTATCTCAGCCTCTATACCTGAGTTCTGAACCGAGCCGCCGTTGATAATAGGTGCGGAGTTCCCGACAATCATAGGCACCGGTGCGGTGACCAGCCAGTCCTTGGTCTTCTTGATATAGTAATCAATAGTCAGGGTGAGAGATGAACCAAGTGTCGTCATATCAATTCCGAAGTTGGTCTGTTCGGATGTCTCCCATTTAAGTGACGGATTGGCAATTTTTGTCGGTTGCGTTCCGTTGTACTGGGTTTTGCTGTCACCGAAATAGTAAATGTTTGAATTGCCAATTACCGATGTGTATCCGAAGTCGCCGATGCTCTCGTTACCATTCTGACCCCAACTGGCCCTAAGTTTGAGCATGTCTATCACATTGGTCAGACTGCTGAAGAAATCTTCCCTTGAAATAACCCATCCAAGTGATGCTGAGGGAAAGTATCCGTATTTGTTCTCATCGCCAAAGCGTGACGAACCATCACGTCTTATCGTTGCCGTCAGCATATACCTGTCCATCAGGTCATAGTTGACGCGGGCAAAGAGAGAAGAAACAGTATGCTCGGAGTATCCGCCGCCGGCATCTGCGCTCTCCGGATCAGTGGCATTGTTCAGATATGAGTGTCCGAAATCATCGAATATCAGGTCATTCTTTGATCCCCAGAGATTTTCATGCATATCCTTGAATGCCGCAGTACCGGCCATGATTGTCAGGTTATGAATATTAAAGGACCTGGTATAGGTTAGCACATTTTCGAAATTCCATCTTGAATATAGATCGATACCTTTGTACGCTTTGTCAATAGTACTGAAGTGCATTGCATCAAGTTCGTACTGAGGTGTATAGGTATCAGTATTAACCATCGCAAATTCACCTCCGAAGGATGATTTGAAGACAAGACCTTTCAGTGCAGGAGATATCTTCGAGAAATCCAGCTCACCGTAGAGATTGCCAATTAGCTTATAGGTTCTGGTTCTTGAATTGGTGTAGCTGGCCATGGCCACCGGGTTGGTGATCTCCTGCAGGCCGATGCCATAATCCTGGGGGGTACCCCATGTGCCGTCCGAGAACATAACCGGTACAATCGGAGGCATATTAAGTGCCTGGTTAAGACCGAGGCCGAACCGGTCATTGGTTGCTATCCCCTTGCTGGTGATTCCTACAAGGTTTATATTTCCACCCAGTTTAAAAAAGCCGAAAGTACTTGCTGCATTGAGCCTGTATCCGATCTTTTCAAAACTCGATTTTCCCTTTGCGACAATACCTTCCTGGCTGAAGTAATTCAATGAAGATGAATACTCTATCATGTCACTTCCACCGGTAAATGAGAGCGAATGATTCTGCTTGGGTGCGTTGTAGTAGAACATCTCATCCTGCCAGTCGGTGTCAGCTGTGAAGCCTTCAATCTGCGACTGGCTGAATCTCGGACCAAGTCCTGCATTAACCGAAGCTTCATTGATCAGCATGATGTACTCGTCAGAATTAAGAAGGGGTATCTTCTTCCATGGATTCTGCCAACCATAGAAACCATCATAAGTTACCGAAAGCTTTGTGTTGGTCTTACCTGTTTTTGTGGTGATAAGGACAACACCGTTTGCGCCACGTGCACCATAAATTGCAGCTGATGCAGCATCTTTCAGGACTTCAATTGACTGGATATCTGCAGCATTCAGGAAGTCTGTACCGGAACCGCTCATGGGAAGACCGTCAATAATATACAGGGGCTCAGCATCACCGTTGGTCCCTGCACCCCTGATGCGCACCGAGATCTGAGACCCTGGCTGGCCGGAGTTGGCCGTAATGACCACACCTGCCGTCTTGCCCTGAAGTGCCTGGGTAACACGCATGTCCGTGGCTTTTCGAAGATCATCACCCTCTACCTTCGCAATAGCTCCGGTAACAAGACTCTTCCGCTGGGTGCCATAACCCACAACAACAATCTCATCGATTAATTCAACATCGGAGACCATCACCATATCAATTGTGGTGCTCTCTGTCACCACCACTTCCCTGGTCTTCATCCCCACAAAGGAGAAGACCAGTGTTGAGTTCACGGGCACATTGCCAAGATTATAATACCCGTTCATGTCAGTCATCGTTCCGGTGGTTGTTCCCTTGACGAAAACACTCACCCCCGGAACAGGTTGTCCGTCGTCTGCTGACGTTACAACTCCTTTAATCTGCAGTCCCTGCGCATTTAAAGCCAGAGAACAGGCAATGAAAAAAAGAGCCAGGATTGTCTGTTTCATAAATTTTGTTGAGTTTTAGAGTTTGGTTAATCAGGCTTGTCAGATGGGTCCGAAAACCATCCGATTGCAGAGTACCAAGATAAGGAAGTGAAATAAATTATCACCCTTTACCTTTACTTCAAAAATACATCAGTAAAAAGTAATAAATACATCAAAAATTCATCACTCAATTTTTATATCTCTGATTTATAGATATATATAAAACTAATATTGAGTGTTAAAAATACACCAATGACTTGAAGTAATACTACAGAGCGATGATATTTCAGATGCTTAGCAGATGGGTTATTAGGTTTACATCCCTGGTAATGCCCATTTTTTTCCTGATCCTGTACCTGCAAATCTCTACACCTCTGATTGAAATATTCAGCAGGGGAGCTATCTCTTTCGTCGGGAGGTTCATCTTCAGGCACGCGCAAAGCCTGAGTTCACCGGGTGTAAGGTCCGGATACTTTGCCTTCACGAGCTGGAGAAACTCTTCATGAACCTCATCAAAGGCACTTTCAAAGATTTCTCTCTGCTTATTGTTGTCAACCTCCCTGTCAATACGATGAAGCATCTCTGAAACCTTGATCCCGGTTGCCTTGTCATTACAACCTGCCATCAGGTTATTAAGCTCATCCTTCATGTGGTTGAGAAACTCATTTTTTCGTATAAGATTCATGGCCTGATTTGCCAGTTCCTTGTCTCGAAGTATCATCTCCGCCTGGAGCTTTTCATTCCTGATCCTTATTATCTCTTTCTCAGCCTCCAGCGCCTGCCGTTTATATTCCTGCTCCTTCGCCTCGTATATACGGCTGTTCTTCAGCCTCTCATTCCTTCTTGACAAATCAATTCTCCAGCTGATAAAACGTGCAAGCAGGAGAATTAGGATCATGCCTGCAATGGCATAGGTGAGAAATGCCACCGGTGACTTATACCACGGATGATCAATGATAAAGGCAAGGGAGTCGGGAATGCTTTCTATCCCGAGCTGATTTCTTGCCTTTACATGGAATGTAAACTTTCCGTCAGGGAGATTTGAATACTCCTTATAATATGACCGGGTCCAGTCTGACCACCTCTCATCATACCCTTCAAGCATGTAACTGTATTCGGTATTTCCGGCATTGTCATATACCGGAGAGGCAAAGGTGAATCTCAGGTTATTCTGAGCGTACCTGAACCGGTAGGTTATCTCCTCACCTGCTGCTGCCGGAGTTCTGCCATAATAAAACACCGAATCCTGGTGAAGAGCCTCCCCCAGGGTTATGTAGGCTGAGAATCCTTCATAGCCCGGGTTTGAGGTGCGTGAAGAATAGTGTGCGAAACCATCTTCGGTTCCTATTATAACATGTTCAGGAGAATATGGATAGATTGATTCAAACCCGTGAATGAACCTTCCGGAGAGCTGAAGAAAAGGGGTTGTGACGTGTTCGTATGAGTGACCCTCCTTCAGCCTGAAGACCCCGGCCCTGTTCTTTGCAACATACCAGATATTTCCCTCTTTATCCTCATGGAGATATGAAATAGCTACCAGGGGACTGAGAAGCTGGTTGAAATAGGTCGACCTCACAAACCGGTCTTCTTCAGGCAGATATTCATAGATTTCAGTCTCTGACACAACAACCAGCTGCCCCCTGACACGAAAAATACCAAGATAGAAATTAGAGGGGAGGCCATCAGAAGAATCATAAAACCTGGCATTTATTACCGAATCGAGATCAGCCGAGAGCTTTACCCTGAATATTCCCTTGAAACCATGACTCATCCATATCTCCCCCTGCCTGTCCTCTTCGAAGACCCTGAATGACTCGGTCATACCGGGTATCTGCCTGACAAACTTCCATGTGCCCTGCTCCCAATGGAACAGTACAATTCCGCTGTAGGTGCCACCTATCAGATATCCAGGATGGCTTTTAAGTTCCATAAACTTCCACCCGCCGGGAATACGACTGATGAGTGCAGCCCTTTCGCCTGTCACTCTGTATGTGCCGTTGTTATGTCCGCATAGCAACTCTCCATTATGAACCCCCAGGTACCAGACCTGTCCGTAGGTTCCCTGTATCATCCTGAAATCGTCACCCGACTCCCTTTCAGGCCAGTCCCTGACATACAATCCCTGGTTTGTCCCGAGGTAAAGCTTACCTTCATGGATAACCGTTGCATAGCCTGCACCGAAACCTTCCGGGCTGCGCATGTATGTCAGAGGTGAATTGACGGTCACATAATCAATCCCGTTGTCAAGAGCCAGCCACAGGTTGCCGTTCCTGTCGCTGAAAAGATCAAGAACAGTATTGTTCTGCAGTCCCTTTTTCTTGTTGATTTGTTGTATTATGTTACCCTCACGGTCAATGATCATTATTCCGTTGAGAATTGTCCCGATTACGTAGTATTCATTATAAATCTTTACTGCACTGAATATCTGGTCACGGCTAAGAATATTGTTTACCTCTGAATCCCATTTTCTGAGCCTTGTGCCATCATAGATGAAAAGTCCGTTACCAAGGGTGCAGATCAGTATCTCATTGCCCTGCCCGAATGGCAGTATTGACCATATATCCTGACCAATCAAAGCCTCGCAGCCTGTAAGACTGACAAGCCTGGTCCCATCGAACTCCATGAGTCCGTTCCCGGTATCATTGAACAGCAGTCTTCCGTTTACGGAGTAAGAATTCTGGAAACGGGTTGGTGCTGCAACTACTGTCATTGGTGTACCTTCCCGGTAAAAGTAGGCTGCGTAATATGACTGAAAAATAGTCTTATCGCGGTAGGAGAAGATGCTCCATACATCGTCAAAATTCCTGTACTCTTCAGGAATCATATCTCTGAAAGAGCGGAATAATAGATTGCCGTTTTGAAGGGGGACCATTATGCCCAGGTCATTATAGGCCCCGATGTAGATTTCGCCCCTGGCCCCGATATGAATTGATCTGACCATGGAGTAATTTGGCATCTGATAAAGATACCACTGAACCCCGTCATATTTTAGCAGGCCGTCATTGTTGGCAAAGTACATGAATCCCTTTGCATCCTGGGCCACGCACCAGTTCTGGGTACTTGCCTTGTAATCGCTCTTGCTGAAGTTCCTGATGAACGGCGTACCTGTCTCCTGCACCTCTGCCTCTGCAACCGGCAGCATGAGAGGGAGACAAAAAGCCGCCAATATTAACTTCCTGATCATCCTGTTATTTTAGGCTCTCCAATTTAATTTTTTTTCATCAGCTTATTGCCAGAACATTTTCAATATTTTTACGGTTGTGAAAAACTGGATGCAGCGAAAATTTCTCCTGTCGGTTTTAACAGGAATCATCGTCATTCTCCTTCTTATTCCGCTTCAGTTTACGGGCTCGAGGCCCATGCTGTTGATGGAGAGGGTTTTCAACGGCGGCGGTTATCTGCAGATATTTATCATAGCCGTCTTTGCAGCCGTCATGGAGTATAACATGCTTATCCCTGAACGCTCCGGCTGGTGGAGAAGATTCAGCTGGTCACTCTTTTCCGTCGTTTTCTTCCTGCAACTGATCCTGGGAATTGCCGTTGATAATACATTCCTCATGACCGGTGAACTCCATCTACCTGTGCCGGCCCTGATCATCTCCGGTCCCCTCTACCGGGGAGAACTCTCAGTGATGACTCTTATATTCCTGTCGGCCGTGGTTTTGTCAGGCCCTGCGTGGTGCAGCCAGTATTGCTACTTCGGGGCAATTGATTCCGCATCTGCCGGCAGAAACGGACGCTCAGCTCCCATCCGGCACTTCATGGCTTTGAAAAACAGCTTCCTGATCCTTGCCATTGCAGTCGCCCTGCTGCTGCGTATCTCCGGAGCCGGAAGGGAAACAGCCCTTATCGCTGGAATAGTAACCGGAATCACCGGACTGGTCATTATAGTATTCATATCACGACGAAGGGGAAAGATGATTCACTGCACCGTCTGGTGCCCTGTGGGAACCCTGGTTAACTACCTTAAATTCATAAATCCTTTCAGGATGAGAATAGAGGAGTCCTGCACCGGCTGTATGAAATGCACCATGGTCTGCAGGTATGACGCCCTCACCTCCGCTGACATTGCAAACCTTAAACCGGGAATCACCTGCACCCTCTGCGGAGACTGCCTCTCTGCATGCAGGCACTCCTCGATCATATACCGTTTCCCGGGCCTTAAGGCCGAAACCGCCAGATATACGTACATAACCATAACTGTTGTTCTCTACTCACTCGTTCTGGCCATGGCAAGAATCTGAATTATTTACAGTTTTTGCAGGGAATTTGTATTTTTAGGTATATTTGCCTGTTCCGGCATTATACCGGGCATAAACCTAAATTACTGATATGCAAAATGGTTAAAGTCACCCACAACAGGATTCCCAACGAGTTTTTCGTAACGCAGGGTTCGGGATGCAGCGAATATGCAATCCATCCCGGGTCATATCACATGGCATTGCATGATGCCGGCATAGCTGAATACAACATCATGAATTACTCATCGGTGCTGCCCTCAACATCACGGCTGGTTACACTTGATGAGGTAGATATGCCGCCATACGGTTCGGAACTGTGTACCATTATGGCAGTGGCCAACGGCTACTACGGTGAACATGTATCTGCAGGAATCATCTTTGCATGGATGTATAAGGATGACACCTGTGAAGAGAAAGTGGGAGGCCTTGTTTGTGAGCTTGCAGGGTACTTTGACATGGAGGCCCTTGAAGAGCGGCTCTATACCGTGCTGCACGACCTGCATGACAGAACCTTCGCCCAGTACTACCTGGGGGAACCAACCGTCATCAGGGAGTCTCTTACAATTGACAAGCGTTACGGAACTGCTCTTGTAGCACTCTGCTTTGTCAACTTTGTGTGATCCTTCCGGCCTGCCGGAGAAGCATTTTTACATATAATTCATGACGGAATAAAAAAAACTCTCGCCATGAGCAGACCAGACAGACTGATAAGGTTCTTTTCGCCGCCACCTCAATGGCGGCTGCCGGTAATAGTGCTCCTCGGGATTTTCACCGGCCTGGCTCTCTACCTTCTGAGGATATCAAACGCCACCTCGTATCTCTCTGATGATCCGCGGGTATGCATAAACTGCCATATCATGACCCCGCAGTTTGCAACCTGGTCACACAGCGCACACAGAAGCATTACAGACTGTAATGCATGCCATGTACCCCATGACAGTTTTATCAGGAAGTATTACTTCAAAGCCAGTGACGGCCTGCGCCATGCAACCATCTTTACCCTGCGAAAGGAACCACAGTCGATATACATCAGGGAACCGGGGAAAAGGGTGGTACAGGAGAACTGCCTCCGTTGCCATGAATCACTCTTCAGTGACGGCCCTGGCAGGCCTTATGAGGCCATGGCGCAGAGACGCGAAAGGCACTGCCTCGACTGTCATCGCAATACCCCTCATGACCGGGTCAACAGCATCTCATCCACACAGTTTGTCATCACGCCAACCCTTAAAGACAACCTCTGATAATAATAAATACCTGTACCTATGTCAATCACAGATTTCATCTCCAAAAGGCCATGGGCCGGATGGCTCCTTTTTCTCGCCACAGCCCTTGTTGTGTTCCTGCTTGGAATGCTTGCTTCTTCAATCGTTGAAAGACGCTCCGAGGCAAAGTATGCATACAGGCCTCCCACAGACCTGCAGCCTTTTGAATCAGACAACAGTGTCTGGGGCAAGTTCTATCCGAGGGAGTATAAATCATGGCTGATGACAGCCGACACTTCATTCCGCAGCAAACATGCGGGAAGCAAGCCTCTGGATGTGCTGGCCACTGATCCCGAACTTGCAGTACTGTGGGCAGGTTATGCGTTTTCCAAGGACTACTCCCAGGCCAGGGGACACTACTGGGCAGTGGAAGATATTCGCAATACCTTGCGGACAGGTGCTCCCATGACTCCTGATGCCGGACCTCAGCCTGGCACATGCTGGGCCTGCAAGAGCCCTGACGTTCCCCGCATGATAGAAAAAATGGGGGCTGAGAGTTTCTACAAGGCAACCTGGGCATCACTCGGACCGGAAATGACAAACACTATCGGTTGTGCTGACTGCCACAATCCTGAAAACATGACCCTGACAATAACCCGTCCCGCCCTGCGTGAGGCCTTCCAAAGACAGGGGAAACGAATTGAGGATGCCGGGCACCAGGAGATGCGAAGTCTCGTATGTGCTCAATGCCATGTTGAATACTACTTCAAAGGCGAAGGCAAGTACCTCACATTCCCATGGGACAAAGGGTTGACTGCTGACGAGATGGAAAGCTACTATGACAGTTATGGCTTTGCCGACTGGACCCACACAATAAGCAGGGCTCCGATGCTCAAGGCTCAGCACCCTGACTATGAACTCTTCAAAATGGGCATTCACGCCCAGCGAGGGGTTGCATGCGCTGACTGTCATATGCCGTTCATTGCTGAAGGTGGAGTGAAATATACCAGTCACCATGTACAGAGCCCCCTCAACATGATCTCATCAACATGCGCCACATGCCACCGCCAGAGCGAAGAAGAACTGATGAACAATGTCTATGAGCGGCAGGATAAGATTGCCGGCCTGCGAAACTACCTCGAGGAAATACTCGTCTCAGCCCACTATGAGGCAAAAGCAGCGTGGGATGCCGGAGCCGATGAAACCACCATGAAACCGCTGCTGACTCTCATCAGGCAGTCACAATGGAGATGGGACTTCTGTGCAGCCAGCCACGGAGGCTCATTCCATGCCCCGATAGAAATGGCATCAATCCTCAGTAACGGCATCATGAAAGGTCTTGAGGCCAGGATCGGCCTTGCAAAGGTCCTGACTTCAAAGGGGATCGATAAAGTTACTATACCTGACATCAGTTCCAAAACCGGTGCGCAAAAGGCAATCGGACTTGATATGGATGCACTTATTAAGGAGAAGGAAACATTCAAAAAGGAGATTCTTCCGACCTGGGACAAAGGGACGGTCTGAAGCATAATGCCTTCAGTTTCAAATAAAACTCTTGCGCTATGAATGACAATCGAAGGACCTGCCAGGTTGTATCACTGGTGATCCTCCTTCTGGTTACCTGCATGCTGGCACTAAGCCCTGAAGTTGCCGGACAGACCCAAAATGCAGGCAAAGTTTCCGGTACACTGAAGACAACCACCGGAAATAATTCCTTTGTCCTCGGCACCGGTGATTTCCTTCTCAACGGCAAACCGTTTCAGATCATCAGCGGGGAGATCCATCCGGCACGAGTGCCGGCAGAGTACTGGAGACACCGGATAGAGATGGCAAAGGCCATGGGTTGCAATACTGTCTCCGCATACCTTTTCTGGAATCACCATGAAAGCACAGAAGGCATTTATGACTTCCGCACCGGCAACAGGAATATCTCACGGTTCATAACTATTGCAGCCGAAGAAGGAATGTGGGTCATTATCAGGCCCGGACCTTATGTCTGTGCCGAGTGGGAGTTCGGCGGCATTCCCCCTTACCTTCTGCGCCACCCTGATATTAAGATAAGGTGCATGGATCCCGTTTACATGAAGGCTGCTGAAAGATACATTTCCCGGCTGGCTGACGTTCTGAGGCCTCACCTGGTGACCAATGGCGGCCCGATACTGATGATCCAGATTGAAAATGAGTATGGCAGCTACGGCAATGACCGGAACTATCTTTTTGCCCTCAGGGCGATCTGGGAAAAAAGCGGAATCGATGTTCCGTTCTTCACCGGCGACGGCCCCACCCTCTATATGCTTGAGGCAGGAACACTGCCAGGATGCGCAGTGGGCCTTGATTCAGGAAGCTCTGAAAAGGATTTTGAACTGGCACGTAAAATGAATCCTGACGTACCGGTATTTTCAAGTGAGACCTACCCCGGGTGGCTGACCCACTGGGGCGAAGACTGGGCCAGACCTGACACCGCCGAACTGCTGCGCGAAGTGAAATTCTTAATGGATAACCGTAAGTCATTTAACTTCTACGTAATACACGGAGGAACCAATTTTGGCTTCACTGCCGGAGCAAACTCGGGAGGCAAAGGCTATGAACCCGATCTGACCAGCTATGACTATGACGCACCCATCAATGAACAGGGAAGGCCAACCCCAAAATACATGGCGCTGCGGAAACTGATAGGTTCGTACCTCCCGAAAAAGGCGAAACTGCCGCCGGTACCGGATCCCATCCCTTCAACCAGTTTTCCGGAGACCGAACTGGTACCCTTTACATCCGTCTGGCAGAACATGCCGGTGCCTCACGTGGCGGTACAGCCACGGCCTTTTGAGGCTTTCAGCCAGGATTACGGGTTCATGCTCTACCGCACACGGCTGACCGGACATAAGAGCGGCAAACTAACCGTTAGTGAAATACATGATTACGCCACGGTCTTCGTTGACGGGAAATATATCGGTACGCTTGACAGGCGTCTGGGGATCAACTCGATAAACCTCCCCCCTGCCGGCACGGAGTATCCTTTACTGGAGATATTCACGGAAGCCATGGGAAGAATTAACTTCGCCCACCAAATGATTGACCGAAAGGGGATCACTGACCGGGTGACCCTGAATGGGATGACACTGATGAACTGGGAGATCTTCGGTTTTCCTATGAGTGACGGATACGTGGAAACGCTTGCTGCTTCAGATGAGAATTTGACGAAACCCGGCGTCTTTTTCAGGGGAACATTCAACCTGGGTGAGCCGGCTGACACATTCATCGACATGACCAACTTTATGAAGGGATTTGTCTGGGTCAACGGTCACAATCTCGGACGTTACTGGGAGATCGGACCCCAGACAAGGCTCTTTTGCCCGGCACCATGGCTTAAGAAAGGTGCCAACGAGATAATCATATTCGACCTGCACAAGACCACACCCGGACCGGTCAGGGGTTTTGAATCAATGTAAACGGTAAAATCAGCTTATACCCGTAATCGCCGACAGCAGGTAATAGAGACCTGCTGCAAGCAGCATTGAAACGGGAATGGTGAGAATCCAGGCGTAGAGCAGGTTGATGGTTACGCCCCACCTGACGGCTGTCACGCGTTTTGTAAGACCTACTCCCATGATCGCTCCGGTGATGGTATGGGTTGTGCTTACGGGAATACCGAATGCTTCCGTTCCGAAGAGCAGAACAGCACCGGCACCCTCGGCTGCAACGCCTTCAAAGGGAGTGAGCTTGGTGATCTTGGATCCCATCGTCTTGACGATACGCCAGCCTCCTATCAGCGTCCCAAGGGCAATCGCCGTGTAACACCCCAGTACAATCCAGTGTGGGATGTCATGTACTTTGCCGTTGACCATTTCAATTTGCGCCCAGTGGGGCACTTCGTGTGCACCATGGAAGTATACTATCAGTGCTGCAGAAATGATACCCATTACCTTCTGTGCATCATTGCCGCCATGGCCAAGACTGAACAATGCTGATGAAAGAAGCTGAAAAGCCTTGAATTTCTTCTCCAGCCTGAAGGGATTCCCCTTCCGGCTGATCCAGAGAAGGGCGATGGAAAGCAGGTATGACATGAACATGCCCAGCAACGGGGCAAGGAAAATGAACGCAGCAATGACTGCTATCTTGCCGGCATGAACTACATTCCACCCCGTGAAGGCAATTGCCGCTCCGGCAAAACCTCCTACCAGGGTATGTGATGAACTTGAGGGAATCCCCAGGTACCACGTCAGGAGGTTCCAGATGATCGCAGCCAGTATACCTGCAAGGATAACCATCAATGTTATTGCGGAGGTATCAACGATCTTTGCAATTGTGTCAACAATGTTCAGCTCGAAGACCAGGTATGCCAGCCAGTTGAAGGATGCAGCCCAAACCACTGCCTGGAAAGGGGTAAGTACCTTGGTTGAAACAACCGTCGCTATCGAGTTGGCCGCATCATGGAAGCCATTTATAAGATCAAACGCAAACGCGAGAACTATAATAATGATCAGGATTGTGAAGTCCATCCGGGATAACTTTATGCAATTTTGATAATTACGGAAGAGAGTATATCTGCTACATCATCGCAACGGTCTACGGCTTTTTCAAGTGCCGTCAGTATATCCTTCTTCTTTATCAGTTCAATCGCATCCTTTTCCTCCTGGAAGAGCTTTGCAAGATATCGGTGATTAATGTCATCTGCGTGCTCTTCCAGCTCACCAATTTTCTGGCAGTTATCCTTGTACCTCGACAGATTGAGTACGTCACGCAGCCCGTTGAAGGCAGTATTGATCTCTATTGAAGCCCTTCTGATGACATCGGCCATCTCACGAAACTCATCAGGTATCTCCCTGAGCTTATAAAGATGTGTCTGCTTCGAAGCCCCGTGCATGAGATCAAGAACCGAATCGGTGGCATGTATAAGTTCAAAAATATCTTCCCGGTCAAACGGAGTAATGAAGGTACCGCTCAGTGTCTTGTAAAGATTCCTGGTAATCTGGTCTCCCACCAGCTCGGTCTCCTTGATCTTCTGACTGAGTGACTCCCTCTTTTCAGGTGAAGACTCATTCATGAACTCAACCAGCAGCTCTGCGCCAATAATCAGGTTGGCTGAGGCATCCTTGAAAAGCGGGTAGAATTTCCCTTCTTTGGGGGCCAGGTAAGAAAATATCTTGTCAAGTTTCATGAGTCAGGTTCAGGTTAATTAGCAACCGCCAAAAATAAATCAATGACTTCACTAAATAAAGAAGAAATGACAGATTGTTCATTAATTGTTGAAGATTATTCTGCCGGTTGATTTGACAACTTTAGCTATATTAGCAAATCATAATACATAAAATCAGGCATGAAGCTAACATTTTACGGGGCTGCCCGGGAGGTGACAGGCAGCAAGGTTCTTGTTGAAACTGAACACGGAAAGAGCATTCTCCTTGACTGCGGACAGTTCCAGGGAAAGGGTCTCGAGACAGAGGAGCAGAACAGGGCTGTGGCCTTTTCTCCTGCGGGTATAGATCATATTATCCTGTCTCACGCCCATATAGATCACTCGGGTCTGATCCCCTTTCTCTCAAGAAACGGGTTCACAGGGTCCGTGATATGCACCAACGCCACTCGTGATCTTTGTTCCATCATGCTGGCCGACTCAGGAAAAATACAGGAGCATGATACCATTACCTTCAACAAGAAGAGGGCAAGGAAAGGGCTTCCGCCGGTGGAACCGCTTTACACCCAGGCTGACGCTGTGGCATCCATGAAACTGTTTATCAGCGTAGCCTATGACAGGAAGTTCCGGATTGACGACCATACTACCGTAAGATTCACCAATACAGGCCATATGCTCGGGAGCGGAGTGGTTACCCTGGAACTGAAGGAGAAGGACGGCATAAAGCGACTGGCATATACGGGTGACATCGGGAGGCCGTCAAACAGGATACTCAAGAGCCCTGAACCATTCCCGCAGGCTGACTTCATTATAACAGAATCAACCTATGGAGACAGGCTGCATCCATCTCAGGAGGAGTCGGATGAAGAGCTTTTTCGTGTGGTTCACCATACATGTGTGGAGAAACGTGGAAAACTGATAATCCCCGCTTTCAGCGTGGGCCGTACCCAGGAGGTGGTTTATTCACTTAATAACCTGTACAATGCCGGACGGCTGCCCAGGGTCGACATTTATGTTGACAGTCCCCTTTCAGTTAACGCAACCAATATATTCCGCATGCATCCTGACTGCTTCAATGAAGATGTCAGGGAACTTATGCTCACAGATCCCGACCCCTTCGGGTTCAACACCCTCTTCTACAATACTTCCGTTGAAGGCTCCAAAAGCCTTAATGAGATCAAAGGCCCTGTAATAATAATCTCATCATCAGGCATGATGGAAGCCGGACGTATCAAACACCACCTGGCAAACAGTATAAGCAACCCTGCCAACACAGTGCTTGCCGTAGGGTATTGCGCCCCCTCAACCCTAGGCGCACGCATCCTCAGAGGCGATCAGGAAGTCTCAATACACGGGAATAAATACCCTGTGAGAGCCGATATTGAAAGAATAGAATCCTATTCAGGGCACGGTGACTACCTGGAAATGGCAGACTATCTCTCATGCCAGGATCCGGGCAGTCTGAAAAATATTTTCCTCGTCCACGGAGAATATGACACACAGGTGCATTACAGGTCATACCTTGAATCCAGGGGATTCGGAAACATTGAGATCCCTGACGCCGGAATGTCATACAATATCTGATACCGGAATGTCATGCAATATCTGATACCGGAATGTCATGCAATATCTGATACCGGAATGTCATACAATATCTGATACTAATAATTATCATTTGATTGTTTAAAGCAAATCCTATTTTTGCACAAAAAAAAATCCTGACGTATGTTTATCATCATGGTTGTGCTTTTTCTGCTGGGTTACCTGGCAATAGCACTAGAGCATCCTATTAAGATTGAGAAGGCTGCCAGCGCCCTGTTGCTGGGCTCCATCCTCTGGGCTCTCTATGCCCTCTCCAGTGAACAGGTCCTGGCTATGGGCTTTTCCCCGTCATGGGAAGAGCTTAAAATGATGGGACAGCAGATAATGAACAACATTGCGCCCGCAATGACACCCGATCAGTTTGCCACATCTCCCTTCAGGGAAACTGTTGACCTTGCTTCTCACACCAGTACTTTCGTGAAGCATGAGTTGGGGCACCATCTGATTGGCATCGCCGAAATCCTCTTCTTTCTCTTTGGCGCAATGACCATCGTTGAAGTGATTGACCAGCACCAGGGATTCACGGTGATTACCAACAGGATAAACACGAAAAGCAAGGTCAGGCTTATCTGGATACTCGGGTTCATCACCTTTTTCATGTCAGCCGTTCTTGACAACCTGACCACCACCATCGTGATGATTGCACTCCTCCGGAAACTGATTGCCGACAAACCGACGCGATGGATCTTTGCAAGTATGATCGTCATTGCTGCCAATGCGGGGGGGGCCTGGTCACCCATAGGTGACGTCACAACGATAATGCTCTGGATAGGCGGACAGGTAACAACCGTGAACATTATCGTCAAGGTATTCCTGCCGAGCCTGGTCAACATGATCGTGCCTCTTGCCATACTTTCATTTATGGTCAAGGGTGATGTCCGGAGGCCGGAGCAGTCTCACTGTGGCCCTGAAATTACCACTCCGTTTGAAAGAACGTTCATCCTGATATTGGGTGTCTCCATGCTCCTGTTCGTGCCGGTCTTCAAGACTGTCACCCATCTGCCTCCCTACGTGGGTATGCTGTTCGGACTCGGTGTGCTGTGGCTCGTTTCCGAGATCATGCACCGTGACAAGGAAGATGAGATCCGCAGAAAACTTACCATATATAATATAGTCAAGAAGGTTGATACGCCCACAATCTTCTTCTTCCTTGGCATACTTGTAGCTGTGGCTGCCCTGGAGAGCGCCGGTCACCTGAGCCTGCTTGCCGGATGGCTGGATGAGAAACTTGGCGACATCTACCTGATCAACCTGGCTATCGGTGCCATCTCAGCGGTGGTGGATAATGTACCGCTCGTGGCAGGTGCAATGGGTATGTACGAAATTGTTACCCCCGACATGCTTCGTATGGCAGCCGATCCGGCCTATGCAGGCTTCTTCGTACAGGACGGACTGTTCTGGGAACTGCTTGCATACTGTGCCGGAACGGGAGGAAGCATGCTCATTATCGGCTCGGCAGCAGGTGTGGCTGCCATGGGCCTTGAGAGAATTGACTTCATATGGTACATGAAGAAGATTACCTGGCTGGCGCTTATCGGATACCTGGCAGGCGCCGGTGTGTACTGGGTTCAGGCACAGCTTCTTCACTGAAGTTAAAAAAAATATTCGTGCAAAGGGCTTCATCGAATGGTGAAGCCCTTTATATTTGCATCCTCTAAATCCTATTGCAGGACAAACACTCCAATCTTAATCCCATCAACATGTTTCTGATTCAGAATTTTGAGTTCGTGCTCTTTGCGCTTACTCTCGTGGGAGTAGCACTCCTCCACAAACAGACTATGTGGGTAGCCCTCACCGGCATGACCCTGATCATTATCTACAAGCTGGTGTTCAATGATCCGGCAGAACCATTCCACCTCTTTCATCACCTGGGAGAGGAAGGAAGAACCCTCATCAACCTCATGGGTTTACTATTTGGATTTGCAGTCCTCTCAAAACACTTTGAGGAATCACATGTCCCCGAGCTGCTTCCCAATTACCTCAGCGGGGGATGGCTGGGCGCCTTTTCCCTCCTGGTGATGATCACGGTGCTTTCATCGTTCCTTGATAACATAGCGGCAGCGCTGATAGGCGGAACAATAGCACTGGTGGTCTTCAGGGGAAAAGTGCATATCGGGTATGTGGCTGCTATAGTCGCTTCCAGCAATGCTGGCGGAGCCGGAAGTGTAATAGGAGACACTACCACAACTCTCATGTGGATCGACGGAGTGCCGGCACTCAATGTCCTTCATGCCTATGTAGCAGTTGTCCCTGCCCTGATTGTGTTCGGCATACCGCTGTCAGTTATTCAGACCAGGTACCAGCCCATACAGAATGATGCCAACCCTGGAATAAAGATTGACTATCGGAAAATCCTGGTTGTGGTCATGATCCTGGCCTTAGCCATTTTAACCAATATCCTGCTTGACTTCCCGGCTGCCGGCGTATGGATCGGAATTCTCCTGGGTGCACTCTTTACAACAACCCCGTGGAGCGAACTGAAACATTCGCTGAAAGGGACAATATTCCTGATATCGCTGGTATTCTCAGCTTCGATGATGCCGGTGGAAGAACTCCCTCCTGCATCCTGGCAGACAAGCCTGGTACTCGGTTTCGTCTCCTCGGTATTTGACAACATCCCACTTACAAAACTGGCCCTCGAGCAGGGAGGATACGACTGGGGAATGCTTGCCTATGCGGTCGGATTCGGAGGATCAATGATATGGTTCGGATCATCTGCAGGTGTTGCCATTACCAATAAATTTCCTGAAGGAAGATCGGTAGCCCGATGGCTCAGGAGCGGATGGTGGATAGCCGCAGCTTATGTCATAGGTTTCCTCATCCTCCTTGCCATCATGGGATGGGAACCGGTGCTGAATTACAAATAATCAGAAAAGAAGAGGCCGGAATTCCGGCCTTCTTCATCTATGCAAAGAGAGGCTGCCCGTCCCGGGCAGCCTCTGCTGTTTATTTCCTAGTATTTCGGTTCACGGTCCCTGTCGCGGAAATCACGGCGGGGTCTGAAAGGCTTCTTCTCTGCCTTAGGCTCAGACCTCTTTACAATGATCTGACTGCCATCGAGCTCTGAGTTGTTAAGCTTTTCGATAGCTTCATAACCGGCACGGTCATCTGCCATCTCAACGAAACCATAACGCTTTGAAAAGCCGGTCTCACGGTCCATAATGACTTTTGCGGAGATAACCTCCCCAAATTTGCTGAAAAGTTCCTGAAGGTCTTCTGCTTTAGTTACAGAACTCAGCTTGGCTACAAAAATGTTCATCTGAAAATTAATTAAAATGTTAATAAAGAATTTATAACTGACTGATAATGAGGAAGACAGAAAAATAATCTCCACACAATATCAAATCAGCTGACACAAAGGTATTTAAATAATTTTAACAATTCCAAATTAATTTAAATATTCGGAAGTTAACCCCTCAATATAAAAATTACTAAAACAGTGGTCACTTTTTAACAGGTGTATCCATCCACTCTTCGAGTTTAACTATGACAGCCTCCTTCTGCTCATCCGGCAGATTGTTTATCCGGGTTCTGTGAGAGCCGCCTTCCCTTACAATCTTAAGACAACTTTCATTGCTGCCCGGATCTGCAGCTGCAGCCGACCATGGATCGTACTCGCCGTAAAGGAAGATGAAATTAGCTGCCTTTTTCTTTATGAATTCGTCAACCTTCCGGCCAAATTCGTAATCATAAACATACTGCTCACCCTGCGGGGCAGAAAAAATAAACTCGGGCATATCGGTGTTGCGGGCATGCCTGAGCAAGCTTCCGAACTTATCAAAATCATAACCGTAATATCCTATCTCCGTCATTGCCTGGTAAAAGAAAGGCTCAAAATATGCCATACCCTGGTCTGCAAAGTACCTTGGGTCACCTACCTGCGCAAGGTGGCGGAAGATATTCTCATCAGACTCTTCCAGCGGGATGGAGTCACAGGGAATGGTGCCCCACTGCCAGAAGGCGAATTCATATTCGAGGACTGTCATCTCATATGCAGTCTCAGGACCGCCAACCCTGTTGAATGTCCATCCGCGCTCCTCGGCAAAGTCAAGGAACATAGGATACAGCAATTCCTGCTTTTCAAGTGCCAGTTTCTGAAAACTGAAGACCCGGTCACGGCACTCCTCCGTTCCCACATTTTCCAGGAATTCAAACATCCTCTCATCCTCAGGACCGAAATTCAACGGAGCCACATAGGGTACGCTGACATCAACGTCATCCGGGTAGTAATACCTGTGAAACATCACAGTCTGACCACCTTTGCTTATGCCTGTTGTAGCCCACCTCCCGCTGAATACCGGTTTGAACAGCTCAATAATGCGGTGGTGGTCGGTTGCCGCCTGCCATGTGGTCAGGTACTTCCATCCGGCTGAATCAGGCTTCGATTCCTCAAAATACCGGTGTTCAATCCTGATCAGATTAGCATTCAGCAAAGAGGCGAGTTCGTTCCTCCCTCCCCTGGCACCGTATCCCTCTGTCTCAACAACAACTGGCCTGTCATCTCCGGCATAATACAGAAATATCTGCTGTGCAAACCGGGGTCCGTCAGGATTCCTGTGGTCTACAGGCTGCAGGAGCCTTATCTCCCAGGCTTCGATGAAACTGGTATCAGCTTCAATCCTGAAAACAGTGTCAGCCGGAAGGGTGGCAAGGCGTTCGGTCAGCGTCATCGTTCTGGTTGAGCATCCCGAGACAATAAGGGCTGCAAATACAAGGGTGATCAGCGTTGTTTTGAACATATCATTATTTATTTAAATGTTGGATCTCCGGTTTTTGGCAACAGGCTTCGTCTTGCTCCTCAGCCATTCTTGCATTTCAGGTTCAAGATTGCGGTGAAGCAGTTCATAGACCCGGTTATGATATTCATTAAGCCATTGCAGCTCACTGTCATCCAGAAGCGCGGGATCAATAAGTTCTGTGTCAATATAACAGAGCGTTACCGTCTCAAAACCCAGAAAACTCCCATACTCAGTCTCACGATCTTCACGGCAAACAAGGAGGTTTTCAGTCCTGAACCCGTACAATCCGGGTCGGTAAAATGCAGGTTCATCAGATAAAATCATTCCCGGTTCGATGGTGGTCTTCATATCACCTGTGGCACCGGTGCCGATTGTCTGTGGGCCCTCATGGACATTCAGGAAGCTCCCGACACCGTGTCCGGTACCGTGGCCATAGTTCATATAATTGTCCCACAGCGGCTTGCGGGCAAGTATGTCAAGCTGATAACCTTTTGTTCCCCGGGGAAACCTGGCCATGGCCAGGCCTATGGTACCGCGGAGGGCAAGGGTGAAATCCCTCTTCATCCCTGCATCAGGTTTTCCAAGGGCTACCGTCCGGGTTATGTCAGTGGTACCGCCAAAGTACTGGCCTCCCGAGTCGAGCAGGAAGATCCCTTTCTTCTCAAGCCTGGCATTGGTTGTCTGGTCCGGCACATAATGAGGCAAAGCTGCATGAGCATTGAAGGCTGCTATTGTACTGAATGAAGGTCCGGTGCATCCTTCAGCAAGTGACCTCATTCCATCAATCTTTGCAGCGGCGCTAAGCTCGGTAATTTCTTCTTTGCCGAGGGTCTTTTCAAGCCAGTGGAAGAACCGGGTTAAGACCACCCCGTCCTGAATCATGGCAATTCCGAGATTATTCAGTTCGGTTTTGTTCTTTATGGCCTTCATCCTTGCAGGAATGCTGAGATCCTCCACAACCCGCACCTTTCGTCCAACCGCCCTTCGAAGTGTAGCGGAGGTCGTTGCAGGGGAAAGAAGCAGAACGGATCCCTCTTCAAGATGCGAAAGAACCGAAGACACCGTATCATAGGGCAGCAAAACCACACCATCACTGTCAAGTGATGCCCTGACCCTGCCGGGAATTTTATCCTCATCGGCGAAAAATACCACCTGGTCACGGCTTACGATGGCAAAGGAGAGCAGCAGGGGGCAGTATTTTACATCATTACCCCTCAGGTTAAGCAGCCACATGATATCATCAGTAGCCGTAAGCAACTGATAGTCTGCATTCATATCAACCATGACCTTTCTGACTCGTTCCAGCTTCTCCCTCCTGGTGAGGCCCGAATACTTTACCTCCAGTTCAAAAGCCTGATCTGCCGGCAAAGGTGGACGGTCATTCCAGAGTGTGCTCACCAGGTCAGCCCTGAGGTCTATTCCTGCTCCTGCCGGCTTAAGCGACGATTCCATGTATTTCATAGCTCCCGTTGAGATGAGCCGCCCGTCAACCCCCACTCTCCATCCTTTGCGCACTTTCGTGCTCAGCCAGTCAATATGCTCCGGAGTATGAGGTATTTTCAGTCTTACAAGCTCAAATCCCGAGCCTTTCAGCTGATCCTCCGCCTGAATGAAATATCGGCTGTCAGTCCATAGTCCGGCAAATGAACGAGTTATTACCACGTTCCCGGCTGAGCCGGTAAACCCTGTCAGCCATCTTATTATCCTCCAGTGGTCAGGCACATATTCCCCGAGATGAGGGTCAGACGGGGGGATAATAATTGCATCCAGCTTTTTCTGCTTCATCAGGCTGCGCATTTCTGCGAGCCTGCTTCTGTAAATACCGGTACTCATCACCAGGATCTGATTTGTAATCTATTTGCCAAAGAAATGCCTGAGCCAGAAACTGTTTGTTTCACTGGTCATAAAGATCCTTTTAGGTCCGCCCCAGCCATGCCGCTCTCCCGGGTAGATCATCATCTCGAAAGGCTTGTTGAGGTCCTGAAGCGTGGTGATCAGCCAGATTGAATTTTGCAAATGCACATTGTCATCCATGTCGCCATGACGTATCAGCAGCTTTCCCTTAAGGCTGGCAGCATGTGTTATTGCGGAGCCCCTTTCATATCCCTCGGGGTTATCTTCAGGGGTATCCATATATCTTTCTGTATAGACATTGTCATACAGACGCCAGTCTGTAACCGAATAATCAGCGATGCCATGAGTCCAGTAATCCGATCCGGCAGTAAGTGCCATGCTTGTCACATACCCGCCGTATGATCCGCCTGTGATACCCATCCTGGACTCATCTGCCCATGACTGCCTGCGGAGCCACCTGACAGCATCTGAATAATCAGATAATTCCCATTTACCCAGTGAGCGATGCATGTAATCAAGACCCTTTTTGCCGAAAGTACCGGATCCGCGATGATCAACATTAATGGTGACAATGCCGTTCTCCGCATACCACCTGGGCTGAACGCCCTGCCATCTGTTCCTTATGCTTCCGGCATCGGGCCCGCCGTATATTGTGAATACCACGGGGTACTTCTCCGACGGATCAAAATTGAGCGGGTAGGTTATCAGCGCAGGCATGTCAAACAGGCCATCAGCGGTTTTAATCCTGACCAGTTCAATCTTCTGGTGCTTTGATGCATCATAAACAGGTGCCTCTTCACGATACAGGCTCCTGACGGCCTTGCCTTTCCTGTCAATAAGGGTGATTCCTCCAGGATCGGAAATACTGCTCCAGGTGTCAACGAACCATGAACCACCCGGAGAAACGGCAGCGGTGTGATAGCCGTCACCTGAGGTTATCTGCTGGAGACGGGTTCCGTCCAGCTTTACACGGTACAGGTGGTTCCCGAGCGGATCAGGACCGGTGCCGTGGAAGTAAACCTCCTTTTTGGCCTCATCAACCCTTACGAGCTCAGTAACTTTCCAGTTGAAGTTCGTTACCTGCGATTTAAGGCTTCCGTCCCATCCATAATAGTAAAGATTGTACCAGTCGTTCCTGTAACTCCTTATAATAAAACCTGTGCCGTCATTCATCACATAAAGATCCTCAAAGAAGTCAATCCACGTGGGCCTGGTCTCGCGGTACACCTCGGTGAAGCTGCCTGTGCTCACGTCGGCGAGGATGAATCTCATGTCATTCTGATCCCGGTTTAATACCTGAATCAAGAGCTTTCTGCTGTCCGGGGTCCACGAGGGCCAGGCTATGTACTGGTCGGTTTTCTCGTCGGTTTTTACCCAGGTGGTCTTGCCGGAGGTGAGATCAACCACCCCCATTTTGACTCCCGGATTCGGATCACCTGGCTTGGGATATGGTGTAATCTCCATCCTTCCATGAGTTCCGTCTGTTGTTTCGAGAGCGTTCAGATAATATAATGGCACCGGGTTGTCATCAGTACGGAGGAAGGCTAGCTGACCGGCATCGGGTGACCACCAGAAGGCGGCGTACCTGGAAGCCCTACCAAGTATCTCCTCCATATACACCCAGGAGGCCCATCCGTTGTAGATTCTGTCGGTGGCGTCAAAGGTCAGCCTGGTCTCCCTGCCGGAATCAAGATCATAATAGTAAAGATCCCTGTTCTTTGTGTATGCCAGCTTTTTGTCACCCGGAGCAAAACGGGCATTCATTTCCTTCCCGGTGTCAACGGTCAGTCTTTTGCCTTCCCGGTTTCCGGCATCATAGTACCAGAGGTCATTATCCTTAAGTATGACAACAGAATTCCTGTCTGATGAAACAGCCATGTCCGGAGACGGGGTCACACCTTCAGGCAAAAAATCAGACAACTGCTGAATTTCCGTCCTGAACTTCTCAACTTTCACCGATTTGCCGGTTTTGCAGTTATATTCCACTGTGACAAGGTTTTCCTCACTCCTGACCTCAGGCTTCTTCTCCTCATCGTAAAGCCTTATCAGCATCCGGTTGTCATCAATCCATCTGATAAAACCCGGTTTGTATTCCTGTCCGGGCCTCTGGCCGGCAGCGGCAGTTGAAATCAACAGAAACAAAATGATCTGCAACCTGATGTAATACTGTTTCATGATATTGGGATTTCAGTTAGTGTTGTTACCTTAAGGAAACAAATATAGTAAACTTAAAATCTGTCACGCCAGAAGATGCCATGGAACACAATTGACAACCGGGTATATATATTCTTATCTTTACCGGCGGAAAGAAGCTGAATGAGGCCACGCAGAGAAAACCCTGGTCCCGGGGAATGGATGAAACTTGATAATGCTGCCAAGATCTACCCTGCCATAACCGGATCGGAACTGACCGGAGTCTTCCGTATTTCAGTTCATCTTACCTCGCCGGTCATACTGCCGGCCCTGTTTGAGGCATCTGAGGAGACATCGAAAGTGTTTCCCTTTTTCAGTGTGGAATTGTGCAAAGGTTTTTTCTGGTATTACCTCGAATACAACGGAAGAGCGCCGAGAGTGCTGGCAGATAAAGGTCCCAGGTGCCAGCCATTTCCCCGTACCATGAACGGCGAACTTCTTTACAGGATACTCGTTCGTGATAACACCGTTTCCGTGGAATTCTTTCACATCGTCACTGATGGCGGAGGAGCAATTTTCTTTCTCAAGACCCTTCTCAACAACTACTTCAGGCATGGTTTCGGAATAACTGAGATTCCCTTTCCTGAAGTAAAGGAAGGGCCGCAGCCCGGCAGCACTGACGACCTCTTTTCGAGGCATTACGGGAAAGGGATGCCCCGGCCTGCGGTGATGCCCCATGCCTGGCACCTGCCCTACAGGCTGCGGGAAGCACCCCGGTTCAGGGTCACCGAGTTCGGAGTGCCTGCGGAAAGACTCGCTGCTCTGTCAAGAGAGGCAGGAAGCACCATAACAGAGTACCTCGCAGCTACCCTGATCTTCGTCCTGCAGGAATTAAGGACAGCCTCGCAGGGGGGATCTCCTCACATAAGAGTACAGGTTCCCTTTGACCTCCGAAAAAGATATGACGCCACCACCCTGCGTAACTTCTCACTCTTCGTAATGCCGGCCATCGATATAAGGATGGGACATTATTCCTTTGAAGAAATCCTCCGTGAAACCAGAATCACCATGCAACTGATGACCGACGAAAAGAGAATCAGACAGGTCATCAGCAGAAACGTTTCCAAGGAGAAAAATCCGTTCATCCGCATCATCCCACTGTTCATCAAGAGCCCGGTTCTGCGGATAGCCTACAACAGGTTCGGCCCCAGCCAGTTCACGACAACCATCACCAATATGGGAAAAGTCACCCCAACCGGCCCGGCTGCTGAATTTATGAAGGCTATGTCTGTAACCCCTCCTCCCCCTCACAGGGATATTAAAATAACTGCGGGTCTGATTACACTCGGCATTGATACGATTATTACATTCGGCTCTCTTACCGGCAGCACCGAACTTGAAAGAAGCTTTGTATCAAGACTCACATCGGCAGGATTACCGGTAAGGATAATTACCTCTCAACAACAGGAGAACAATGACAATATGTAAAAACTGCGGCGTAGAACTGGGGGATGGAAATGAAAAATGCCCGCTTTGCGAACCTCACGGGAGCCGTCCCGGAAGGGTGGCTACTGCTGCCGATCTTTTCAGGCTCTCAAGAATAGAGAATACACGGCACCTCTATGAGATCACCATGCTCCTTCTCGTTTCAGGAGTGATAATAACACTGGCCATCGATATGGTATTCGGAAGAGGGATGAACTGGTCACTTGTCACAACAACATCCGCTGGATATCTTATCGTGTTCATTTCTGCTATATATCTTCTCAGAAAGAGACCCTTCCTGGTAATTTCCGCAGCCACTGTTGCCACCCTGGCCTTCCTCTGGCTGGTTGATCTGCTCACAGGCAACACCGGATGGTCACGTACCATAGCCTGCCCTCTTGCACTTTCTGCCGGATTGCTGACCGCCGGAGTATTGTTCCTCAACTCCCTGTCACGGTACAGGGGTCTTAACCTGCTTGCCACGATACTTATTGCGCTTGCCATCTTTACAATAATAACCGAGTACCTTACAGACCGGCTGATCAGTGATTCCTACAACCCTCAATGGTCAGTGGTAACAGCAGCGTCACTTACAATAATCGCCATGTTCTTTATTTTTATACACTACAGGATGAAGAGAGGCAGAAGCCTCGGCCGCCTGTTCCACATCTGAAATAACCCGGCATCTTATCAATTTTCACGATGAAAAGATTTCTGACCACCTTACTGATGGCTGCTACCTTCGCAGTCTGCCTGTTTTCACAGGAACTGATGACACCTGAAAAGTTTCTCGGCTACAAACCAGGCGAACAGTTCACACTCCAGCATGCCATTACGGCATATTTCAGACATGTGGCCGATGTGTCTCCCTATGCAGATTATTACCAGTACGGCGAGACGTGGGAAGGGAGACCCCTGATTGTTTGCATCGTCTCGTCACCGGAGAACCTGGAAAGACTGGAACAGATAAAGAAATCTAACCTGCAGCGTGCAGGGCTGGCTGATGGCAAACCGGAGACAGAACCGGTCCCGCTGGTATGGCTGGCATACAGTGTTCACGGATCCGAACCTGCCGGGGCCGAAGCATCCATGAATGTACTCCATACCCTTGTAACCCGGTCGTGGGAAGGATCAGACCCCTGGCTTAAAAACATGGTCATCATCATTGACCCATGCCAGAATCCTGACGGGCGAGATCTATTCACTGCAAGGTATATGAGGGCACAGGGATGGCCTCCCAACAGCAATCCCGCCGCATGGGAACATAACCAGGGATGGCCTTCGGCCAGGATGAACCACTATCTGTTTGACCTGAACCGCGACTGGAGCTGGCATGAGCAGAAAGAAACGAAGGCAAGGATGAAACTTTACAACAGCTTTATGCCGCAGGTCCATGCCGACTTTCACGAGATGGGCTCAGGCAGTACATACTTCTTCCCGCCCGGGGCAGAACCGTGGCATGAGGTTATAACAACATGGCAGAAAGAGTTCCATGAACTGACAGGAAAAAAGAGTGCAGGACTCTTCAATGCAAATTACAGGCTTTACTACACGAAAGACAACTTTGACCTGTTCTGCCCCAGCTTCGGTGACACCTGGCCACTCTTCAACGGGGCTATGGGCTTTACCTTTGAACAGGGAGGTGGGGCACAGGCCGGCCTTTCCTTTGCAAGAAACGAAAGTGACACACTTACGCTCACCGAAAGGATTGAAGGACACTACCTGGCGTCAATGGCAGTTGTTGCCACAGCAGCGGAAAACAGCGAAAAACTGATGAAGAACTTCTATGAATTCTTCAGTTCCGCTTCAACAAAACCCACATTTAAATACAAAACTGTAATAATAAAGGGAACTGCCGATGCGGCATCCCTTGAATCCCTGAAGCACCTGCTTGAAAGCAACCAGATAAGGTATTCCCACCCGGTTTCAACCGGCAGGAAAATTGCAGCGTATGATTACAGGCTGGATAAGGAAGGGAGCTTTACCCCTGAAAAGAATGACATCATCATCAGTGCCTTCCAGCCTCAGGGCAGGCTTATGCAGGTACTCTTCGAACCTGACTCCCGGTCATCGGATTCCATCAGCTATGACCTGACAGCCTGGGCACTGCCATATGTCTACAATATCGAAGCCTATGCCACTGAAGAGAAGGTAGCTCAGGCCGGTGATGCCGGTAAGACAAAACCACAGGGAGATGCAGGTGCAGACGGGAAAGCCGGACCTTCTGATACAATCAAACCTTATGCCTATGCCGCTTCCATGACAGGTTTCAACGAACTGAAATTTATGGCACAGCTGTTCAGGGCCGGGTTACAGGTGCGCTATAACCACCACCCCTTTACCACAGAAGGGAGAAGTTTCAATCGGGGGTCGGTGATTGTCGCAAGGGGCGATAATCTGAATGAACCACATTTTGATGCCAGGGTACAGGCTGCTGCATCAGCCTGCGGCGTAATACCCGTGCCTCTCAGCGGAGGGATGGTGACAACCGGCAAAGACCTCGGATCTGATTATTCGCCGGCCCGGAAAAAGCCGGTAGTAGCCCTCGCAGGAGGTGAAGGAACATCCCAGGCTTTCGGTGAAATATGGTATTTCCTTGAAAGAGAACTGGAATACCCCGTCACTGTCATCGATGTTTCGGGACTCAAAAATACCGATCTGTCGGGATATGATATTCTGATCCTCCCGGGAGGCTCACTTACAGAGTTAAAGGATAAGCTCATGGCTTACGTCAATGCTGGAGGAAGAGTCATTGCCATGGACAGCGCCATTGCACTGTTCAGGGCTGAAAAGACAACGGCACTGGGCAAAGCCTGGGAAGCAAAGGAGGCTGAGGAGAAGAAGATTGTAAAACCCACATTCGCTGACACCGCAATGCTGAAAAGGTATGAAGACCAGAGACGCATATCAGCCACCGATAGATCAGCCGGAGCCATTTTCAGGGTGATGCTCGATGAAACCCACCCGTTTGCGTTCGGAATGGGCAAAGAGTGGTTCCTTATGAAACGGAACGAAGGTCTTCCATTCCTTGATAAAGGAAATAATATAGGCTATATTATCGACAATAACCCGGTAGCCGGATTTGCAGGTTACAAATACAGACAGAAAGTTAAAAATACCGGGGTAATAGCCTCAGAAACAATCGGAAGGGGAATGGTGGTCTATATCTCTGATGATCCGTATTTCAGAGCTTACTGGAAGAGCGGACGGGTCCTGCTCGGAAACCTGTTGCTCAGGTGAGTCACTTACCTCGCCGGGCTCATGGACCTGACCTTCCTCCATAATTGTTATATTAGCTGCTGAACCAAAAAAAAGCGGATGCAAAACCTTACTGACAGATTCCTGGATTATGTGCGGTTTGAGACCAGGCCTGACGAAAACAACCCGTCATCACCTTCATCGGAGAGCCAGATGCTTTTCGCCGAGCGCCTTGCCGGTGAACTGGAAAGGACAGGCATGTCAGAGGTAACTCTCGACGGCAACGGATACCTGATGGCCACCCTTCCTGCAAACTGTGACTCCCCCCTGCCGGTTATGGGATTCATTGCCCATATGGACACCAGCCCTGAGGCTCCTTCGGGAAACATTAACCCCCAGGTGCACCATGACTATGACGGAAAGGATATAGTAATCAACAAGGAGAAAGGGATTACCCTTTCCCCGGCAGAGTTTCCCGAACTGACACGCTACAGGGGCCAGACAATAATCACCACTGACGGTACCACCCTGCTTGGCGCTGATAACAAGGCCGGTATAGCAATAATCGTTACTGCCTGCGAGCATCTCATTGCAAACCCCCATCTGAAACACGGCACGATAAGGATTGCCTTTACCCCTGACGAGGAGATAGGCCGAGGAGCCGATAACTTCGATGTCCGGAGATTCGGAGCAGATTATGCATATACTCTCGATGGCGGTGGCATAGGTGAACTGGAATATGAGAACTTCAACGCGGCTGCTGCTTCCGTGACAGTCAGGGGGCGGAGCGTCCACCCGGGAACTGCAAAAGGTAGCATGATCAACTCAATCATGGTGGCCAACGAGTTCGACAACCACCTCCCTCACGGAGAGAGACCTGAAAATACAGAAGGTTATGAGGGATTCTTTCACCTGTATGACATAAAGGGATCTGTCGAGGAGACGGTTATGAAATACATCATCAGAGACCATGACCCGCTGAAATTCAGTGAAAGGAAGAGAACCCTCGACCTGGCGGCAGAAAAAATCAGGCAGAAATACCGGGGCGCCGAGATCATTGTCTCACTCAGGGATCAGTACTTCAATATGAAAGAGATCATTCAGGCAAACTATTACATAATCGAAGCCGCCATTGAAGCATACCGCAAGG
This sequence comes from uncultured Rikenella sp., assembly GCA_964470815.1. Lineage (GTDB taxonomy): Bacteria > Bacteroidota > Bacteroidia > Bacteroidales > VadinHA17 > SR-FBR-E99. The sequence continues at coordinate 35,815 of CAYYEH010000003.1, read as the reverse complement.
CCGGCATTGAACCCGTCATCAAACCTGTCCGTGGCGGAACCGACGGTGCAAGACTTTCCTTCTTGGGGCTTCCCTGTCCCAATCTCTTCACCGGCGGACATAACTATCACGGACGATATGAATATATCCCGATTCAGTCAATGGAAAAAGCAGTTGAAGTTGTTGTAAACCTGTGTACCTCTGCAATAAAACAGTAAAATGAAAAAATTTGTCCTCCCTCTGATCATCCTCTCCCTCGTTGCAGGCTCATGCACCAACAACCGGGACCTTGAGAGAGCAATGAAAACCATCACTGCTGAAGAACTTCGTGATTATACCCAAATCCTGGGGGCTGACAGCATGATGGGACGCAAACCATTCACCCCGGGAGAGACCATCACGGTCAGCTATCTCGCCTCCGAACTTGAAAAGCTGGGATTCTCTCCTGCCTTCGGCGACAGCTGGTTCCAGGAGGTGCCAATGGTTGAGATAACCACTGCCGTGTCCGGACCTGCAGTAATCACCGCTGCAGGAAAGAGACTTGAATTCATTGCACCGGACGATATCGCAATTGAATCCCCGTCAATGAGACAGTATGTTGAGCTGGAGGATATTCCGATGGTATTCTGCGGATTCGGAATTGTTGCTCCGGAATATGGCTGGAACGACTTTGCGGCTGCAGACGTGAAAGGCAAATGTGTTGTGGTGCTGGTCAATGACCCCGGTCTCTATACGGGTGACTCTGCACTGTTCAAGGGGAGAACCATGACCTACTACGGCAGGTGGACATACAAGTATGAGGAAGCTGCCCGGCAGGGAGCATCTGCTATACTCATAATACATGAGACACTGGGAGCCGGTTATGACTATTCCATACCCCGCAAGAGCTCAATATCACCCGGACTGTACCAGGAGCCGGCACCGGGCGACCCTGAACCATGCCCCGTTACCGGGTGGCTCAGCGCCGGTGCGGCAGAGAAGCTCTTCAGCACACTGGGCTATGACCTGGAAACCCTCCGGAAGGAGGCCTGCACTCCGGGTTACAGGGGCTTTGAAACCGGAGCATCTATCTCACTTCGCCTCACCAACAGCCACCTGAAAAACAGCTCCCTGAACGTGGCAGGCATTCTTCCGGGAAGAACCAGGCCAGAAGAAGCAGTCGTCATCTCGGCACATTGGGACCATTTCGGCATAGGCGAAAAAGAAAACGGCGACTCAATATACAACGGTGCTGTGGATAACGGAACATCCATGGCATGGGCTTTCGAGATCGGCGAAGCCCTTGCATCACTGAGAAAAAGACCGGAAAGATCGGTTATTCTCTTCTTCCCCACCGCAGAAGAACAGGGATTGCTCGGTTCTTCCTGGTTTGCATCAAGGCCGCCTGTAAAAGGGGAGAACCTCATAGCCTGCATCAATAATGACCTCCTCCTTCCCATCGGAAGAATGAAGGATATTATGGTAACAGGCTACGGCCAGTCAGAACTGGATGACATGCTCACCGAGGCAGCCATGCGCCAGGACAGATATATAATGCCTGATCCAAATCCTGAAACCGGAATGTATTTCCGTTCAGACCACTTCCCCTTTGCCAAAGCCGGAGTCCCGGCACTGTTTGCCCGAGGAAACTGTGACAGCAGGGAATACGGAAAAGAATGGGCAGCGGCACAAGAAACTGACTACATAAAAAACAAATATCATAAACCGGCTGATAACTACTACCCTGAAATGAACTTCGACGGCATTGTTGAAGATGCACAGGCTATTCTTGATGTCGCTCACAGATTAATGACCAGCGATCTCAGACCAGGATGGAAATCAGGCTCTGAATTTAAAAACAACAAATAATTAACTTAATTATAATTACTTATATATTTCCACCCTTCTTTGGCATATGTTTTGTTGTTATTTTATTAACAGTGTGAATTTATTAACAAATAATTATTATCTTTGCACTGCCATTAATAACAAGGTACTTTTGAAAGTGTGATAAGATGAAAGTGGAAGAGATTTGTTCGGTACTTAACGGAGAACTGGTTTGCGGAAGCGGAATGTCAGACCGTGAGGTCACCCATGCATTTGCATCTGACCTGATGAGCGACGTCCTAACGGTAAACTGCAGCAACCTCCTGCTGATTACCGGTCTCACAAATGTGCAGGCAATACGCACGGCTGAGATGTCTGACATAGATTGCATCCTGTTTGTCCGCAACAAACCGGTGACACCGGAGATGAAAAGCCTTGCGGAAGAACTGGGAATGACACTTATAACCTGCCCCCTGACAATGTTCAGGGCATCGGGAGAACTGTACAGGGCGGGAATGAAACCGATCTATTGACACGAAGTGGCTATGAGCTTTGAATATAGGGTCACGGGAGGCGACTTTACCCATGCGGGTTATGCTTCCAGCCAGGTCAAGAAGATGCTGAAGCAGCTTGGTGTTGATTCTGCCGTCATCAAAAGAGTGGTAGTGTGTCTCTACGAGGCTGAAGTAAACATCGTGGCGCATGCCTGGGACGGTATCATAAACATTGTGCTTGACGCTGACACTATATTCATGAGGCTCACAGACAACGGGCCCGGCATACCTGATATTGAACAGGCAATGCAGAAGGGTTTCTCTACTGCTTCTCCCGAAGTGAGGGAGATGGGATTCGGGGCAGGAATGGGGCTGCCCAACATCAGTGCCAATGCTGACAGGTTTGTCATAACAAGCGAGTCGGGTATAGGCACCAATCTGGAAATAACCATTAATCTGAGCGGCACGGCTGCCTGAAGGAATATGGAAAACGGCTTTTTTCACCACGCACTGACTATCAGGGAGGATATATGCACCGGCTGTTCACTCTGTATGAGGGTCTGCCCTACCGGAGCATTGAGAATACGTGACGGCAAGGCCAGGCTGATTGAAGACCGCTGTGTCGATTGCGGCGAGTGTTTCAGGAGCTGTCCGGTTCATGCCATCATTATCGAGCAGGATGACTTCAGCCGGATCTTTGACTACAAGCATCGTGTGGCCCTCGTACCGGCAGTGCTTCATGGTCAGTTCAGGCATGAAGTCTCAATGTCAGAAATCAGCGCCGTACTCAGGAGTCTCGGATTCACCTGGGTATATGAGGTTGAACACGGTGCGGAAATATTAAAGCCTGCCATTGATGATCTCATGAACGTCAGGACCCTCCCACGCCCTCTCATCTCAAGCTATTGCCCTGCGGTGGTGCGCCTCATCCAGGTTCGTTTCCCGGCGCTCATAAAACATCTTGCCACAGTTAAGGCCCCGCTTGAAATGGCAGCTTTCTATTGCCGCCGCGTTCTTCGCGACAGGGGCGCTCACAACGCCGAAATAGGTGTATTCTACGTCACACCCTGTGCAGCCAAGATAGCAGCCGTGAAATCACCTGTAGGAGAGGAATCGACACCAATAAGCGGCGTGATCAATATGGATTTCATCTACAACAGGATAAACCGTACCCTCAGAAACAAGGGAGAACTGCCTCATGGTGACGACCATGCCTATTCCGTAGATCCGGACACCCTCGTCTGGAGTCTCACCAACGGAGAAGCTTCTTGCGTCAACGGCCGTACCCTTGCAATTGACGGCATGAACAATGTTGCCGAATTCCTCGAGCAGCTCGAAAACGACGAGATAACTGGCGTAGACTACCTGGAACTGAGGGCGTGTGATGAAGGGTGTGCCGGAGGCGTTCTCCTATCCTCCAACAGGTTCCTGGTAGCCGAAAGGCTCCGCAACAAAGCCCGTAACCTCAGGCCTGATGGCCGGACAGCCCGGGAGGGCGACTTCCCTGATATTGGATCATACAGCGGGTATCTCATGAACAAGGTCCGGATAACTGACGAAATAAAACCCAGATCGATGTACAGGCTCTCCGGTGACCGGGATGAAGCCATGCGGATGATGAAACGTTCCCGCCGACTGATGTGCTGGCTACCGGGAACCGACTGCGGACTCTGCGGAACCCCGTCATGCCAGGCCCTGGCAGAAGACATCGTCCGCCATCGCGGCGATATATCACAGTGTGTCTTTATCCGTGAGTCAAACATGGAAAAGGATCTTATGGACAGGGAACGGTCAGCCGGGATAATGAGGAGAATCTGGGGCGACAATAACTTTACAAAGAACTGCAATAAGAAAGGCGCTGAAAATGAAAGTAACTGAGATCGTTGAAAAACTGGGACTGAAGGTTTATTCCGGGCATGAAGGGCTCGGAAAAGAGATCACCGGAGGCTATACCTCCGATCTTCTTAGTGATGTAATGGGTCACGCCGGGGCAGGCAACGCATGGATCACCATCCAGACCCACAGGAATGTTATGGCTATTGCCTCGCTGCGGGACCTTTCAGCCGTGATCATCAGCTGTGGTGAAAAACCTGGTGATGATACCATGACCCAGAGCAATGAGGAAGGGATCCCTGTTCTGGGAACCGACCTTCCAACATTCGAACTGACCGGAAAACTGTATTCACTTTTTGGCTGACAATGAAACGGATCAGGGCTGACCTTCATATCCACTCCCTCCTCTCCCCGTGCGGCTCACTTGAAATGAGTCCGCGTGAGATCATCTCACGTGCGAAAAGCAAGGGGCTGGATATGATCGCGGTTGCTGATCACAACAGCACCTGGCATTGTGAACTGATGGTTTCACTGGGCCAGGAAGCCGGTATAACAGTGCTGAGAGCAGCCGAAGTGACCAGTTCCGAAGATGTCCACTCACTCGTCATCCTCCAGGATGAAGCATCAACCCGGTCATTCCAGCAATGGATTGACAGTCGCTGCACCTATCTGCCTCATAATCCGGAATTATTTGGCGACCAGGTGATTGTTGACAGTGACGAACAAATCATCAGGGAAATAACCCACTTCCTTCCTGCAGCCCTCAACGCCACTATTGATGAAGTGGAGTCAGCAGCACACAGGCATGGCGGACTCTTCATCCCCGCTCATATAGACAGGCCTGCTATGGGCATTCTGAGTCAGCTCGGGTTCATCCCTGAAGACCTGTATATTGATGCAATTGAAATCGTCGGAAGCGCGGGAGACCTGCTTTACCCGGTTATCCGCAATTCCGATGCCCACATCCCTGAACATATCGGCAGGCGTTATACCGAATACATGGTTGATCACCCCTCCTTCCGGGAACTGGCAATGGCTCTCAGGGGTGAAGGAGGCCGGTACATAATAAATCAGGACAGATGAAGGAGATTGCACTCCATATACTTGACATTACCCAGAACTCAATAAGGGCCGGGGCTGATATGATCTCTGTCCGGCTTCGTGAATCGGTCGGGGCTGACACCCTCACCTTATCAGTTCAGGACAATGGCAGGGGCATGGACCCTGAAACCTGCAGGAAGGCAGCTGATCCGTTCTTTACCTCACGCAAAACAAGAAAGGTGGGAATGGGTCTCCCCTTGCTTCAGATGAACGCCTCAATGTCAGGTGGCAGAATGACCATCGAATCAGAACCGGGGAAAGGCACCACTGTCACGGCCACGTTCGGGTACAGCCACGTTGACCGGCCTCCCCTGGGAGATGTGAGCGGTACCATCGCCCTGCTCATAATGGCAAATCCTCATATCAACATTATCTACACACACTCCTTCGAAGGATCTGACTGGAGTATTTCAACACGCCAAATAAAGGAAGAACTGGGCGAAGACGCAGTCACAGACCTGACCATCGTCAGGTCTCTCAGGGAAATCATAAATGAAAATGTAGCTGAAGTCAGAAATTTTCAACCGGGATATGACAAATATTAGGTATTTAGTAACTTATTGGGGGTAGTTTTGCCGATCAGTCCGGAGACATAAATAATACAGAATAAAAACACTTGAAATGGAAAAACTCAAATCACTTGCAGACTTAAAGAGGATCCGTGAGGAAGCAAAGGAAAAACTTGAACTGAGGGTCAAGGGTGACAATCCCGAAGGGCTCGTTCAGGTCAAGGTTGCGATGGCTACCTGCGGTATCGCATCGGGAGCAAAACCGGTTATGGATTTCTTCGTTGAGGAGCTTGACAAAAGGGGTATAGGCGCTGTGGTCACCCAGACCGGATGCATGGGATACTGTTATGCGGAACCCACGGTAGAGGTACAACTCCCAGGCCAGGAGCCGGTCGTCTACGGCTTTGTAGACAGGAAGAGAGCCGATGAAATCATTGAGAAATACATCAAGAACGGTGAACTGGTTGACGGCATCATACCGGTCAACTATGAAAAAATAGATTAAATAACAGGGAGGAAATATATAATGTCAAAATTCAGAATGCACCTTCTTGTCTGTGGCGGGACCGGTTGTCGCGCCGCAGAAAGCAGTCTCATCGGTGAGAGTCTGAAGAGGGAACTTGAGGAAAAGGGTCTCGGCAATGAGGTCCAGGTAATCATGACCGGCTGTTTCGGCTTCTGCGAGAAGGGTCCTGTTGTGAAGGTTATGCCTGACAACACCTTCTACGTGGAGGTCAAACCCGAAGATGCCGCTGTCATAGTGGCCGAGCATGTGATCAAGGGAAGGCCGGTTCAGCGCCTGCTTTACGTTGATCCGAAGACCAAAGAGCACATCAGTGATTCAAAGCATATGGGCTTCTACCGGAAGCAGATCCGCATAGCACTGCGTAACTGCGGTTTCATCAACCCTGAGAATATTGATGAATACATTGCCCGTGACGGCTACGCGGCCCTTGGAAAGTGTGTAAGTGAACTTTCCCAGGCTGATGTGATTGACATCATGAAGAAATCAGGCCTCCGCGGACGCGGCGGCGCCGGCTTCCCCGCCGGGCTTAAATGGGAGATAGCATCAAAAAACAAGGCTGACCAGAAGTATGTGGTCTGCAATGCCGATGAGGGTGACCCGGGAGCATTCATGGACCGCTCGGTGCTTGAAGGCGATCCCCACTCTGTACTCGAGGCAATGGCAATATGCGGCTTTGCTATCGGGGCATCAAAAGGCCTTATTTATATAAGGGCAGAATACCCGCTGGCAATCCAGCGTCTCAAGATAGCCATCGCACAGGCACGTGAATATGGCCTTCTTGGAAACAGCATCTTCGGAAGCGACTTCAGCTTTGACATCGAACTTCGCTATGGCGCAGGTGCATTTGTCTGCGGAGAGGAGACGGCACTGATCCATTCAATGGAAGGGTTGCGCGGTGAACCTACAAACAAACCGCCGTTCCCGGCAGAAAGCGGGTTCCTTGGCAAACCGACAAACGTAAACAACGTCGAGACTTTGGCCAGCGTGCCTGTAATCATCAATAAAGGCTGGGAATGGTTCTCATCCATAGGAACAGAAAAATCCAAGGGAACCAAGGTATTCGCACTGGCCGGCAAGATAAACAACGTCGGGCTTATTGAAGTACCCATGGGCACAACCCTCCGTGAGATCATCTTCGAGATCGGCGGGGGTATCAAGAATGGGAAAAAATTCAAAGCCGTGCAGACAGGAGGACCGTCAGGCGGCTGCCTTACAGAAGAACACCTTGACACCCCTATTGACTTTGACAACCTCGTTGCTGCAGGCTCAATGATGGGCTCGGGCGGTATGATAGTCATGGATGAAGACGACTGCATGGTCTCAATAGCCAAGTTCTTCCTCGAGTTCACCGTGGAGGAGTCGTGCGGCAAGTGTGCCCCCTGCCGTATCGGAAACAAGAGGCTGCACGAACTGCTCACCCATATCACAAAAGGGAATGGCACCATGGCCGACCTTGACCGCCTGAAGAACATGGGCAATGTCATCAAGGATACATCGCTCTGCGGTCTTGGACAGACATCACCAAACCCTGTACTCTCAACCATGAATAACTTCTGGGATGAGTATATCGCCCACGTTACTGACAAGAGATGCCCTGCCGGCTCATGCCGTGACCTGATGAGGTACACCATTGAAGTTGACAAGTGTGTTGGCTGTACTGCCTGCGCCAGGGGATGCCCTGTCAACGCTATCACGGGTGAACGCAAGGGTCCCCATTTCATTGACCAGGAGAAATGCATCAAATGCGGAGCCTGCTTCGAGAAATGCAAATTTGGCGCAGTGCTTATCAACTAAAGACCAGGAAAAATTACGATGGAAACAATAAAACTTACGATAGACAACAAGCAGGTTGAAGTCGAGAAGGGAACCACCATCCTCGATGCAGCAAGGAAAATGGGTATTGACATACCCACCCTGTGCCACATGAGACTTGACGACCTGAACATTGAAAACAAACCGGGTGGTTGCAGGATTTGCGTCGTGGAAGTCCACGGACGCAGGAACCTCTCCCCGGCCTGTATCACAAAATGCGATGACGGTGCCGTCATCCGTACCCACACCCCTAGGGTCATGAATGCCCGAAGGACAGTGATGGAGTTCATCCTCTCGGACCACCCGAAGGACTGCCTTATCTGCCCCAAATCAGGGACGTGTGAACTGCAGGATATGGCCAACAGGCTTGGTATAAGGGAAATCCCCGGCCAGGATATAGCCGAGATGTCAACCTACAGGAAAGATACCTCACCCTCAATCATACGCGATCTCGACAAGTGCATAATGTGTCGCCGCTGCGAGATGATGTGCAACGATGTGCAGACTGTGGGCGCCCTCTCGGCATTCAACCGTGGCTTCATGGCTGCCGTGGCTCCGGCTTTCGAGCAGAACCTCGAATACTCACCCTGTACCTATTGCGGCCAGTGCGTGGCAGTATGCCCCACGGGCGCACTGACAGAGGTTGACCATACACGTGAGGTGCTCCGGGCAATTGTTGACCCTGCCAAAACGGTGGTGGTACAGACAGCGCCCGCAGTACGCGCCGCACTAGGTGAAGAGTTCGGCATGAAACCCGGAACACTTGTCACCGGAAAACTTGTCTCCGCACTCCGGGAACTCGGCTTCGATTACGTGTTTGACACTGACTTTGCCGCCGACCTGACCATTATGGAAGAGGGAACTGAATTTCTCAACAGGCTGAAAAAATTCCTCGACGGTGATAAAAACGCAAATATCCCGATTCTGACATCATGCTGCCCGGGATGGGTCAACTTCTTCGAACATAACTATCCTGACCTGAAGGATGTCCCTTCAACGGCCAAGTCACCCCAGCAGATGTTCGGCGCCATCGCCAAAACTTACTTCGCCGACAAGATTAAGGTCAACCGTAAGGATATGGTAGTGGTATCAATCATGCCTTGCCTCGCAAAGAAATATGAGAGCCAGAGGCCCGAGTTCGCCGTTGACGGCAACCCTGATGTTGACTTTTCAATCTCCACCCGCGAACTGGCACACTTCATCCGACAGGCAAACATCGACTTTGCAAACCTTCCTGATTCAGACTTTGACAGGCCACTTGGTGAATCTACCGGTGCAGGCGTAATCTTCGGCAACACAGGAGGTGTGATCGAAGCAGCAGTACGTACTGCATATGAACTGTATACGGGCAAGAAACTCAGCCGTCTCGAGTTCAATGAACTCAGGGGAATGGAGGGTGTACGTCAGGCAACCATCGACTTCGACGGTTTCCCCCTGAGTATAGGTATAGCCCACGGCCTCGGCAATGCACGCAAGCTTCTTGACGAGGTTAAGGCCGGACGATCAAAATTCCACGCAATTGAGGTTATGGCCTGCCCGGGCGGTTGTATCGGCGGAGGCGGCCAGCCGCTTCATCACGGTGACTCCTCAGTGCTGAAGGCAAGAGCTATGGCTATATACGAGGAAGACAGGAACAAACCTGTCAGGCTTTCACATGAAAACCAGTACGTGCTCCAGCTTTACAACGAGTTCCTGGGCGAACCCAACAGCGAAAAGGCTCACCACCTGCTGCATACACATTATTTTGACAGGAAAGCGAAGATCATCGTCAAACAGTGATACCGCGGTAATTAACAATAAAAATCAGAGAAATGTCAAGTATAAAGATAGAACTGAGACAGGAAGATCTTGATAAGATCCATGAAATCTGCGATTCTTTCGATAATGAACCGCTGGAACTGATAAACGTCCTTCACAGGACCCAGGAACATTTTGGCTACCTGCCGGCAGAAGTGCAGGAAGCCATAGCCGCAAAACTCAACATCTCAACTGCACAGGTCTATGGCGTGGTGACCTTCTATTCATTTTTCACCATGACTCCCAAGGGGAAACACCCGATAAGCATATGCATGGGAACCGCCTGTTATGTAAGAGGCGCCGAGAAGGTTCTTGATGAGTTTAAAAAAGAACTTGCCATCCAGGCAGGACAGACAACCGCTGACGGTAAGTTCTCGCTCTCAAGCCTGCGCTGCGTTGGTGCATGCGGACTGGCGCCGGTGGTGCTGGTCGGTGAAAAGACCTACGGAAGAGTTGCCCCCGATGATGTGAAGGCAATACTCAAGGAGTATGAGTAGAAAAAAGGAGGGCCGGCAAAACCGGCCCTCTTTTTTCAGGCAATAGCCATTAGGCAGCAGGCAGGAGTGTGGCATTAAATAAACATTAACTGCCTGTTGTCCGATAATTATCACTGTTGCCTCCTGCCTATTTTGGGTTTGAAAAAGTATCCTTTTTGTCTCTTCTTACCGTCGATATCACGCTCCACGAAGACCTTTTTCCCGGTATAGGGATCAAATCCCAGGTAAAACATCGCTGTTGCAAGGGTCATGGGGGTGGGGGTAAAATCCTGAACCTGTTCGGGATACATTCCAAGGTCAGAAAGCTCCCTGGCCAGTGCCTCCATTTTCTTTATATCAGTGCCAGGATGGGCTGAGATGAAGTATGGTATCAGTTCATATTTCAACCCATTGGCTTTAATGACGGAGAGGAACTTTTCACGCAGTTTCCTGAAGTATCTGAAGGAGCTTTTCCTCATAAGGTAAAGCACTTCATCATCGGTATGTTCCGGTGCTACCTTGAGCCTGCCGCTGGTATGGTTTACTATCAGTTCCTGCAGGTATTGTTCTTCATCCTTGCCGGCTCCCGGGTTGAAATCCCTCATCAGCAGGTCATACCTCACCCCGCTGCCAATGAAGGCTCTCCTGATGTATGACAGTGCGTTTACCTTCCGGTAAAGTCCGGTGAGATCCCTGTGCGATGTATCCAGGTTATCGCATACCGAAGGCCAGATGCATGATGGGCGTCCGCACTTCATGCACCGCTCCCTCTCCCTTCCTCCCATCCTGTACATGTTTGCCGACGGCCCGCCCAGATCACTGAGATAACCTTTGAAACCATCCATCCTGCTGATCTTCTCCACCTCCTTCATGACCGACGCCTCCGAACGGCTGCTGATGAACTTGCCCTGGTGGGCAGCTATGGCACAGAAACTGCAGCCGCCGAAACAACCACGGTGTATGTTGACAGAGAATCTTATCATCTCCCAGGCAGGGATGGTACCCTTTTTGTCATACCTCGGATGAGGTGCATAATTGAATGGCAGGTCATAGACGGCATCCGTTTCAGCTTCAGTTGCCGGCGAAAGAGGCGGGTTGACAACCACCCTCACATCACCGCATTCTTCAGTAAGCCTTACCGGTTTCATGGTGTTGCTCGTCTTTTCAAACAGAACGAAGTTCTCAGCATATGCCCTTTTTGATGCGACTGCCTCACTGCATGGCCTTAAAGCCCTGTCCTTCGCACCGGGATAAGCAGGCAGCGGTGTGCCTTGAGCAAAGAGGAACGATGATTGTGGCAGGTCTTTAATGTCTGTCAGCCTCTCCCCGTTCATCACTCTCCGGGCCAGTTCCGCAACAACCCTCTCAGCCATCCCGTAAACAAGCAGATCAGCCCCGGCGGATATGAGTATAGAAGGCTCCAGCTTATCTTTCCAGTAATCATAATGCATCAGCCGCCTCATCGAAGCCTCGATGCCTCCAATGAGAACCGGAACTGAAGGGAACAGCCTCTTCAGTATACGGGTATAGACAACAGTTGCATAGTCCGGCCTGTATCCGGATACTCCTCCCGGTGAGTAGGCATCATCCGATCTCAACCTGCGGGCGGCAGTGTAGTGATTGACCATTGAGTCCATGTTGCCTGCTGTGACGGCGAAGAAATACCTGGGCTCGCCGAGCTTCCTGAAATCTCTCAGATCATCCCTCCAGTTTGGCTGGGGAACAACAGCCACCTTCATCCCTGCAGATTCCATAACCCTTGCTATTACCGCAGCACCGAACGATGGATGATCAATGTAGGCATCACCTGAAAAGAGTATCACATCAGCCCTCTCCCACCCCAGAGCCTCCATCTCCTTCCTGGATGTGGGAAGCCATTTCATCCCGCTTTTTTCACTCCTGATCATGCTGCCAAGTTACATATTATGGATAAAATGTTGTAAAACGGGCCTGAAAGTATTATCTTCATATGTCATGGCCGTGATGAAAAGAAAGACCAGACATAGTGACATGACCGGATTTGCGGTATCCGGCTTCCTGCCTGCAACGATACTGTTGATAATTATGGCACAGCCTCTTCATTCTCAGGTTGCAGGGGATTCACTGTTCAGGCCGGGGCCCGGACCGGCTCCCAGCGATTCTCAAGCCAGGCCGGGGC
>CAYYEH010000003.1:0-23224 GCA_964470815.1 uncultured Rikenella sp. | reverse complement strand
CAGGCCGGGGCCCGGACCGGCTCCCAGCGATTCTCAAGCCAGGCCGGGGCTCGGCCTGGCTCTCAGCGGCGGCGGCGCAAAGGGACTGGCTCATATCGGGGTCATCAGGGCAATGGAGGAATCCGGCCTTAAACCTGACTATATCACCGGGGTAAGCATGGGAAGCATTGTGGGGGGAATGTATGCCATGGGCTACACCCCTGATACCATTGCTCATATATTCAGATCCTTCGACTGGGAACCTGCAATGTCTGACAGGATCTCTGAAAACAAGATAATTTTCCTGGAAAAGAAACACTTTCACAACAGCCTCCTCGCACTCCCCATAACCCGGAATGCAATCAAGATTCCATCCGGCCTTATAAGCGGCCAGCAGATTGAAAGTTCACTCAATCGCCATTTCTGGCCGGCTGCCACCATATCTGACTTCAGCAGGTTGCCGATACCTTTTCTTTGCCTTGCCACCGACGTGGTCACAGCAAAAAGCGTGGTCTTCAGTGGTGGTTATCTCCCTGATGCCATCAGGGCCAGCATAGCAATCCCCTCTGTCTTCACCCCGGTAAGAATTGACACGGCTATCCTGGTTGACGGAGGTGTTGTTCGCAACTTTGCTGTTTCAGAACTACGGGAGATGGGTGCTGACATAGTCATCGGATCATATGTCAGCTTCAGAGGTTATAAGGAGAAGGATCTTGAATCAGCATACGGAATACTTAAGCAGATTGGGTTTCTCAGCAGCCTTGCTGATTACGAACAGCAGAAACAGCTCACAGATATACTCCTTGAACCGGAAATCGGAGAGGTAAGCACCCTCTCATTCAGCAACCCTGATTCAATTATTGAGAGGGGATATCGCGAAGCCATTAAATATAAAGAGGTATTTAAAAGGCTGGCTGACTCACTTGACTCTTTCGGGCCGCGTACCCCTGTTATTCCTTTGCCTGAAGTTAAATACTACATTTTTGACAGTATAAGGGTCACCGGCAATAAAATCATAAGCGAGGAACAGATTATCGGGGTTCTCGATGTCAGACCGGGTGAAAATGTTGACCGGATACTCCTTGAAGAGCGGATTGATCTTCTTTATGGAAAGAACTGGTTTGAAAAGGTCAGGTACAGGATCCTCCCGGAGGGTGATGACCTCATCCTGGAGATTGATTGCATTGAACGCCCGGGGGCGATGCTGTACGGGTCTCTTCATTATGACAGGACGCTCAGTGCGGGGGCTGTGATAAGCCTTTCGGTAAGGGACCTTATCACTCACAGGTCCGTCATCAATGTTGACTCCTACATAGGACAATACTACCGGTTCAGGCTGAGCGCCATCCAGTTCATCGACAAAAGCCAGAAGTTCGGAGTGGAAGGCTCTTTTTTTGCTGACAATACCCGTCTGCCACTAATTCACCTAAAGAATGAGACCGGCCCGATGCTGAGTCAGAATTATAACACACTCCTTTCACTGAGCAAGCGCCTTAGCCTCAATCACCTTATGACCCTTTCAATCTCACTTGAAAACCAGCATCTTACACCGGATTATGTAACCGCAACCCGGATTAAGAAACTGACATATGACTATTACAGGATGAATTATACCTACCAGGCAAATACCCTCAATAAAAAACACTTTCCTGAACATGGCATAAACTCCGGCATTTCACTTTCAACAACCAGGCTGATTAAAGCCGCAATGAGAGTAGGATCAACCAGGTTGGTTTTCAACCCGGGAGATGAAGGATCACCTTTCTCATTTGACCGGAACTATGCTGCAAGAGCATGGTTTAATTCTTATTCCTCTGCTTCTGAGCGTGTTACAATAAATTTCGGAGGTGAGTTTATCCTATCCACCGGCACAGATTCGGTTACTTCCGGAAATGATTTCTGGCTGCTTGGAGGGATGGAGGCGATCACGGACCGGTCTGTCACTGCCTCCGGTTTTCATCCGAACCAGATCATGGTAAGGAATACCGCCGGTGTCCGGTTCGGACTGGATGTTGAGATTGCAACCGATCTTCACCTCACCACTGACATTAACCTTTTTGCGCTCAGGGAGCCTCACCGGACAGATGGCTTCACACTAATGGGCGGATGCAGTCTGGGTGCAGGATACATGACTGTCGCCGGACCTGTTCGCATAGGCCTGATGTATGGTTACTACGACAGGCAGGTACTTTACCGTAACCTGAAGGGATATATAAGTATGGGATTCACTTTCTGAACCCCCTGTATGGCCTGATTGTTGTTTGATTTCAGTGGGGTAAGGACCCTGAAACAGATCATGAATATCAACACTGTCATACTGCAGCACAAAAGTGTTTGTAACCTGGTGGTAAGAAGAAAGGTCAGGCAAAGTTTCGCCATCATGTCTGATATGCTTGATAATGTTTCTGTTGGAGAGCTCAGGGATGAATTCTCCGAACTGCAGATGACATACAGGAACATCCTCAAATATACCGTTGAGGGCATACACGATCCCGAAAGACAGAAGATATACAACAGGTTGCTGCAGAATATCCTCCGTCTGAACGACAGGATCAAACAGGACATTTTGGCACGTTATTCAGGCTGGTATACATATTCTGTCAGAACCAGGGAAGAAAAGGAGGAGAGGCTCAGGGGAGGCAATATCATTCAGAGTGTTGATGACCTGGTCTTCAAGGCACGCCTTGACAGACTTCTGTCATCAGCAGAGATAGTCAAACCCGGGACTGACAGTGAAAAAGCAAAAGAGACGGAACGGCTCTCCGGAATCATCTTCAATCACCTTTGGCTTACAGATTACTATGGAGACGCAGAGGAGAGTCTTCTCAATCTTCTTATAGGTTCAGGCCATTTTGAATGGCATGAAATTGCCTCCTTTGTCAGTGCACTGACTCTCAGCAGCCTCAGGGTCTGGGACCCGGTAAAGATAAAACTCCTTGCCAAACTCACAGCTGATGTGACACCTCATGTTGCGGAAAGAGCAATTACCGGCCTGGCCTTCTGCCTCTACTACCATGATGACCGGCTGAATCTCTATCCCGATGTTTTGAAAACAGCACGAGAGCTGGCTTCGGTGAAAAACTTCAGAGAGAGGTACCGGATGGTGGTTTTGCAGGCCGTAAGATCACGTTATACCGAGCAACTGAGCAGGAGAATGAATGAGGAGATTCTTCCGAAAGTTGTTAAGCTCAGGCCGCGGATTGAGGAGAAACTTGACCTCGACCGGATTTTGGGTGAAAGCCCTGAAGAGGGGCAAAACCCGGACTGGTCCGAGATGTTCCGGGGTTCTGAAGAGATGTTCAAAACGATGGAGGAACTGACGAATCTCCAGATGGAAGGATCAGACGTTTATATGTCAGCATTCTCCGGGCTTAAGAGGTTTGATTTCTTCCGGGAGCTCCGCAACTGGTTCATCCCCTTTTATCCTGACCACGAAGCGGTTGATTCCATCTTCCGGGATGAGATCCTGGGGCCCGGCATAAATGAACTGGCTGAAGCGCTGTACAAAACACCTTTCATCTGCAACTCTGACAAGTATTCCCTGATACTCAACATGAAATACCTGCCGGCAGAGCAGAAGAGCATGATGCTCAAGGTGTTCAGAATGGAGCTGGAGGGCCTTGAACAGATGAAATATGACAATGAACTCACTGACCCTGCCGCTCTCTTCAGGACAAGGGTGACACAATATGTCCAGGATCTGTACCGCTTCTTCAAACTTTCTGATTTCAGAAACGAGTTCGATGACTTCTTCACCGGCAGGCTTGACATTTACAACTCACTGTTTTACAGGGAAACATGCGGGTCAGTTCCTGATGACCGGTCAATGGCCGATTACTTTTTCAGCAAGGAGTATTATGAAGACGCCCTGGCGCTATACAATACTCTGCTTAAAAACGTTACCGATGATGCTGAACTCTATGAGAAGGCAGGGTATTGTTATCAGAAGGCAGGGGAATATGAGAAGGCACTGGAAAAATACTCCCTGGCAACCATAATCGAACCCCGTACATGGACACTCCGCAAGAGCGGACATTGCCTCCGAAGGCTGGGCAGGACGGCTGAAGCTCTTGATGCTTACAGGCGTGCTTTGCAGAATGAACCCGATGACCTGAACACAATTCTTATGACAGCTCACTGCTGCCTTGATACCGGCAATTACGAGGAGGCGCTGAAGCATTATTTCAGGATTGAATATGAAAGCCCGGGCAACTCCAGGGTATTAAGGCCCATTGCCTGGTGCTACCTAGTTACAGGAAAATATGCCGAAGCTGAAAAATACTTTGAACGACTTTCTGAAACCGGGCTTACCCCTTTTGACAGGATAAACATGGGGCACCTTGCCCTTTGCCAGGGAAATACCAGGCAGGCCGCGGAATATTATATCAGCACCATCACCGGTGGCGAGATGACGGCAGAAACCTTTCTTTCTGCATTTAATGATGACATACCGGTACTGACCGCAAACGGAGTCAATCCTGATGACCTTCCTATCTTACTCGACTACGTCCTGATGAACCTGAAAAAGGAGAGCTGAAAGGATCCTGCCTGTTATTCTCATCTGGTTCAGAGGCTTTCCATGGCCTCCTGATCTCGATGGTCAAATCCTTATGGTAATGGAGGATGAACATCCCCCTGTTTTCGTATCCGTCAAGCCTGCTTTCACGCCTGAAGTCAGGTTCAAGGCAGAGCAGAGCCGGGTTAAAGGAACCGGGGTCCCGGATGAAATCCTTTCCGCCGGTGGCTATTCCGCCAATGAAATACCAGGCTATGTCAAAGCCCCTCCATGCAAAGCTCTCAGCCATAGGCTCAGTCCTGAACTTCTTCATGAATGCGGTGGTGAAAGCCTGAACAGCAGGTGATTCAAAGTCAATAAAGCTCTCAGTCGGAATCAGGACCTCGAGGTCATAATAGTACTTAAGGTCAATGGTTTCCAGTCCGCGAATCTCAGGATAACCCATCACCTTTATATCATATCTCTTCGTCAGGCTGTGCAGGGCTGAGAAAACTGAGCTGACCACAGGGGTACTGGTTGACGCAATAACAAAAATATTTTCCCGTCCAGGGTCCAGCAGACTCTCAAGTGATGCAACGGCTCCGTAGACATCACGTCTGGCAGTCGTGCCGGTAAAATAAAACGGAATCACTCCTGCGGTGTCAGATCGTGAAGAGCCGGCAGCAACCCTGACCTTATCCCATAACATTGCAGTTGCCGGGTCGTACATGGCGCTGTCTGCATAAAGGAAAATAACATTCCTTCCCGGATGGGAGCCCACCTCCGCGGCAATAAAATCCTGGGCTACGGTCTGAGAAGGAAAGACCCTGTACAGTGAGGGTTTATTCTCATGTATACGGGCATCACGAAGGGCTACAGGCGAAACAATGGGAATGTCACGTTCAGCAGCCCATCCGGAAATCTGTTCCAGATTGTATGAGAATACCGGACCGATAATAAGATCTGCATCATCCAGGAAACCTGTGCGAAGCAGTCTCTTCAACTCCGAAGAGTCAGCGCCTGTATCATAAACCTCAAGTTCAACGGTCAGCCCGAGAGTGCGGAGACTGTCAACAGCTATCAGTATACCTTCATACGCCTCGAGGAACGGAAGGCTGCCGTCATAAATATCCGAAGATGCCCTGGTAACCTCCCTGTACAGAGTATTGCCACGTGAATCCCTGCCGGTGGAGTCAATGTATGTCCTGACAGTGTTCTCCTTTAAAAAGAACGGAAACAGCACTGCTACCCTGACAGAGCCGGTTAGCCTCTCTATGGTGCTCCTGCCAGGAAGGATCGTAAATACCTCCGGTTCCTCCGCAACGATAGCGGTATCAATCGGTACAGTATCTGTGGCCGCCTCCTCACGGACCTCCACAACCGTTCTTCTGGCATCAGGGTCTGAGATTTTATTGCGCGGTATCAGGAGGTAATCGCCTTCATGCGGAAAAAGCAAACCCCGGTTGGACCGCTTCAGATCCCTTACCGTGATGCCATATTCGGTTGCAATTGTCCCCAGAGTCTCTCCTCTTCTGACCCGGTGGTAAATATACCTTTCATCCTGGTTTGCAGGTGTGCCGGGTGTCTGCGGACGTGACTCCGCAACAGTGGCTGCTGACCTTGCCGCTCCTCCCTGGCCGGACGGGCCTGCTGAACCGGGAGGATTTGCTGCCTGTGAACCCTTCATGGCTGCCTGGCCCTGTGCCACGGCGGCAGCAGGGATCCTCAGAACCTGACCTTCCTTTATTGCATTGTCCGTCAGATTGTTTTCTCGTGAAAGCACATCCACCGGCACCGTGTAAGCCCTCGCTATTGAATAGAGAGTCTGCCCCTTCAGTACCTGGTGCATGTAGTATACCTTGCCTTCAACAACGATCTTTTCACCTGAGATGGTTACAGGTACCGGCACCTGGGCCTTGCCTGGCACCGGCACCATAAGCAGGATCAGAAAGAAAAAAACAACTGACTGCCACTCAAAAAAAACATTCCTTTTCCCGTTCATCAAATCAGTAATTCTGGTTAGTCCACCACCCCCTTTTTACTTTCTATTTCAGTTTACTAAGGTAACTCTCCACATTTCGTTCAATCCTTCCGAGAGGGTCTTCAGTATCAGCCTTTACAAATTCCCTGCCGGTAATTCGTTCGTAGAGCTCAATATACCGTTCAGATATCTCGGTTACAATTGCAGGAGTCATCTCTGGAACTTTCTCTCCGGTTCTCCCCTGGAAACCATTGGCCATAAGCCACTCCCTCACAAACTCCTTCGAAAGCTGCCTCTGCTGTTCTCCGCGGGCAAACCTCTCTTCATAACCCTCCGAATAAAAATACCTGGAACTGTCAGGGGTGTGGATTTCGTCAATAAGATAGATTATCCCGTCCCGCTTTCCGAATTCATACTTGGTGTCAACGAGAATCAGACCCTGTTTTGCAGCTATCTCCGACCCCCGCAGGAAGAGCTTCATCGAATAATCTTCAAGCATATGATACTCTTCTTCTGAAACAAGTCCGGTCCTGATTATTTCTTCGGCTGAAATGTCCTGGTCATGCATCCCCTGCTCAGCCTTGGTTGTGGGTGTAATCAGAGGTCTCTCAAATTTCTGGTGCTCCTTCATTCCACCGGGAAGAGGTATGCCGCATATCTCCCTGCCTCCGGATTTATAGAGACGCCACGAACTGCCTGTGAGGTAACCCCTGACAATCATCTCCACAGGGTATGGCTGACACCTGACGCCAACAGTAACATTCGGATCAGGTGTTGCGGTATTCCATACAGGAACAATATCCCTCACCATTTCAAGGAACATGTCTGCAATCTGGTTAAGCACCTGGCCCTTGTACGGAATTCCTTCCGGCAGCACCACATCAAAAGCTGAGATCCGGTCTGTGACCACCATCAGGAGATATTTGTCATCTATATTGTAAACATCCCGAACCTTCCCATGATAGACTCCCTTCTGCAAGGGGAATTTAAAATCAGTCTTTGTAATAGCCTTTGCCATAATTATTTGATTTATTGTTCTTCATTTCTCTGCTTTTCACTGGCATCGTATGCCCTGACAATATGCTTCACAAGCCGGTGCCTGACTATGTCCCTCTCATCAAAACGGATAATGGATATCCCTTCAATCCCTCCCAGGAGCCTCATGGCCTGTAGCAGTCCTGATTCATTTCTCTTCGGCAGGTCGATCTGGGTGGTGTCACCTGTCAGGATGAACTTGGAACTCACCCCCATCCTGGTGAGGAACATCTTCAGCTGGCTTACTGTTGCATTCTGGGCTTCGTCGAGTATGACGAAACAGCTCTCCAGTGTCCTTCCTCTCATGAAAGCCAGGGGGGCTATCTGTACCGTTCCGTCCTCAATCCATTGCTCCAGCTTGCGGAAGGGAATCATATCATGAAGTGCGTCATATAATGGCTGGAGGTACGGATCAAGCTTGTCCTTCATGTCACCTGGCAGAAACCCGAGCCTCTCACCAGCCTCAACAGCAGGCCGGGTAAGCACAATCTTTTTTACCTCGTGGTTTTTCAGCGCCCTGACTGCCAATGCAATGGCAGTGTAGGTCTTCCCTGTGCCGGCAGGGCCTTCAGCAATGATCAGATCATTGTTTGCGTATTCCCTGACAAGCTGAAGCTGGTTTACCGTCCGGGCCCTTATTGGCCTGCCGCTGGTACCAAAAACCAGTGCATCCTCAAAATCGCCGCTGGCAGCCGAACGCATGTGATTGTCATCGAGAAGAAGCCTCTCAAGGTCCCCCTCCTCAATGCGGTTATAACGCCTGTAGTATTCAATTAGCTCATTCATCCTGGCCGCGAATACCGCCACTTCATCAGCCTCTCCCACACACTTGATCTCATTCCCCCTTGCAATGAGACGCACCTTCGGGTAATAACCCTGTATCTGATCAAGCAGCCTGTTGTTGGGTCCAAGCATGACCAAAGGATCTATCCCGTCAAGTAAAATTACCTGTTCCGTCATCTGCCTCTCTTCTCCTCTTTTTTCTAATGAATTCTCCTTCAGGTTATTATGACCGTGTCAGTTTTTATGCAACCGTTCTAGCGCAAAGTAAGTTTATTTTTTGCAGAAGACTATCTTTGCTGTAACAATTTTGGGATGCCGCTTATCACGCTAACCACCGAGTGGAGGGAAGATGATTTCTTCAACGGGATAGTAAAGGGAAAACTTTCGTCCGGCTGTCCGGGAGTCCCTATCGTGAATAACGCCGGAGGAATCCCGCCTCTCAATATCATGCACGGTGCTTTCGTGATCCGGAACACTTACAACCATTACCCTGAGGGAACAATACACCTTATCTTCATCAGCAGTGAGGGTAACGGATTAAATCCCCACCTGCTTGTCAGGGCCAACAACCACTGGTTTGTCGGTGCTGACAACGGGATGTTCAACCTGATTCTCAACTCCGAACCTGACCTGATAATAAGCCTCCGGAATGAGACGGGGGCCGATGAGATAACCCTGTTCACCGGGACAGCCGCGGCACTCGTCAGGGGTGAATCACCTGAAAGTCTGGGAAAACCGATTCCGTCCGTTTCGGAGAAGGTTCCACTCAGAGCCACAATTGACCGAAATGTGATCATTGGCAGCGTGATCTTCATAGACTCTTACGGGAATGCCATCACCAACATTACCAGGGAGATATTTTCAAGAGTGTTTGAGGGAAGGGATTACAGGATACTTATCAAGAGCAACAACTACTATACTGAAAAAATAAGCAGGTTTTACAATGAAGAACCGGTAGGTGAGATAGTCACCCGGTTCAATACCCTCGACCTGCTTGAATTGTCAATTAACGGCGCAAACCTATGCCAGCTTTTTGCAGTTGATACTGGTGACGCGGTCAGGGTTGAAGCAAGGAACGTGGTACGGGAAACAAATGCTCTGTTTTAATTATTTGAAAATGAGAGAAAAAGCTATAAGGGAATTCACCAGGCTGCTTGACATAATGGATGAGCTAAGGATGAAATGCCCATGGGACATGAAGCAAACAAACCAGACACTGAGGAAACTGACGATAGAGGAGACCTACGAGCTGGCAGATGCAATAATTCTGGATGACAATGAAGGCATCAGGAAGGAGCTGGGGGATCTGCTGCTGCATGTGGCATTCTATGCAAAAATCGGGTCCGAAAAAGGACTCTTTGATATAGCCGACGTGCTTGAAGGCATTAACAATAAGCTGGTATACCGGCACCCCCACGTCTTCGGGGATGTGAATGTAACCAGGGGGGCACGTGAGGTAGAGGAAAACTGGGAGAAGCTTAAGATGACAGAGCATGCCGGATACAAACCTGTTTTATCCGGTGTTCCTTCATCCCTCCCCGCCACTGTAAAGGCAAACAGGATACAGGAAAAGGTCAGAGGCGTCGGGTTTGACTGGGACTCGCGTGAGCAGATATGGGACAAGGTGACCGAGGAGCTCGGGGAGCTGAAACAGGAGATAGCCTCCGGGGAAAAAACAGATATTGAATCAGAACTGGGTGACCTCTTCTTCTCCCTTATCAATGCTGCCAGGCTTTATGAAATAGACCCGGAATCTGCCCTGGAAAAGACCAACAGGAAATTCATTAGCCGGTTCAGCTACCTTGAACAGAAAACACTCGCAAAAGGACAATCGCTGCGCGATCTTACCCTGGATGAAATGAATGAGCTTTGGGAAGAGGCCAAACAGTCTGAAAAACCGAAGGGTATCAGCTGAACCGGTAGCTGAGCATCTGGTAGATGACCTTAGCAGCCATGAAATCAGGAGCCTTGTTACTTTCGGCAGGACAAAGCTCCACCACATCAAAGCCAACCACGTTGCACCTGCTGAACACTCCCCGGAGGAAGAGCATCAGTTCACGGTAGTCAGGACCGCCTGGTTCAGGTGTACCGGTGGACGGCATTACCGACGGATCGAAGACATCAAGGTCAACCGTTATGTAAACATTCTCTGAAAGAAGGGTTATTGCCTTGTCATAGAGCGTCTTATCCAGGTACAGTTCATGAGCGTAGAAGATCCTCTTCCTGTCAGCAAAAGGGAGCTCCTCTGCAGCCATGCTTCGTATCCCCACCTGTACAAGGGGGGCGTATTCCTTTGCCCTGGCTGCTGCACAGGCATGATTCAGGTGTGAGCCTTCATATGAAGGTCTCAGGTCTGAATGGGCGTCGAGTTGCAGGATAGTCAGGTTGCTGAAAGCTTCCGCAGCAGCCCGGAAGGCCCCGATGCTGACAGTATGATTGCCCCCTATCACCACCGGGAAACGTGAACCGGTGATGATCCCCTTAACGGTATGATAAACCATGTCAGTTACTTCTGACGGGTCATCGCCGCAGACCAGTGGTGCCATCGTATGGATGCCTTGTTTATGAACCTCAGTCCCGGTCTCTATATCATAAAACTCCAGGGCGGGTGATGCCTCAAGGATCGCCGCCGGCCCCCTGTCCGCCCCGCGGATATAGGTGCTCGTCGCATCGTAGGGTACAGGGACAATGATTATCTTCGACTCGTCATAGCGATAGACAACCTCTTCACCGCCAAAATTGATCACTGCCATCCCGTTACTCTGCTGCAGGCTTTGATTTGCCGCCCTTAGGGGCCGCTGACTTACGGGTTTTTGCATCAGCTTTTTCAGCAATATCTGTCTGACCTTTTTTCACTTCACCTACAGCCTTTTTTCCGGCATCCGCGGCATTCCGGGCTCCTTTTGAAGAGTTTCCTGATCCACCGGCTTCAGGGTCTTTGGCCGGTTCATCTTTTCTCCCGGATGCAGCTTCCTTACCGGGCTCTGCAGCGTCTGCTTCCGGTTCCGCAGGCTTCTCCTCTTCCATTACAAGCAGGTTGAGTTTATGAAGAATATTATACCAGTGCAGAACTTTCCTTATGTCGGAGGTATATACTCTCTCACGGTCATACTCCGGAAGCACTTCCGCAAAGTATTTCTTAAGGTCACTGTCCGGCTGCTTGTGTGACAAAGCAGCCCCTCCGTTCTCCTTCTCCCGGATAAGATCCATAACCTTTCCGAGTGGAACATCCTCACCGGTTGTGTAAATAGAGATTTCGTCAAGGGCACTCACCCTGGCTGAAGCACCGGCACTGAACCGCCTGCCCGTTTCAAGGTTTTCAACTATTACAGCATTCTTGCCCTGGGCGATGAATTTGAAGAGTGTCCCTTCACCGGAGATAGCCAGAATATCTTTCAGGTTCATGATAAGGATAATTAATTGTTAGTAATTGAATTTCAGCTAAATATCAGACAATATTTCTTTCTTTCTTGATTTTCTCCCATGCCTGGTTGACAGCTTTGAATTTCTCTTCAGCCGTCTTCCTGAAGTCTTCACCCAGGTGGCTGACCTTGTCAGGATGGTATTTCAGTGCCATTTTCCGGTATGCTGTCTTGAGCTCCTCGTCAGTCGCCGAACGTTCCACCTCAAGGATACGGTAGGCAGCATCAGTGGCAGGAACAAACATATTGCGGATCGACTCATAATCGGTTGAGGTGATCCCGAGCATGTCAGCTATCGACCTGATTACATTTGTTTCTGCGGTCTCAAACCGGTTATCGGCAGCGGAGATGTTATACAGGATATGTATCAGTTGAAGGCGCGAGGGGTAGTCCATGTTTTGCCTTATCTGGATACATACCTCCCGGAGAGGTATATCCTGCTTCAGCAGGTCTCTCAGCATCTGAAGGGCCTCCTGCGCTGTCTCAGGGCCAAATTGTGATATGAAAAACCGCTTTACGTAATCCAGTTCTGACTTAAGTACCTTTCCGTCAGCCTTCATCACGGCAGCAATGAGTACCAGGAGACTCATCCCGAAATCACCCGCCGTTGTCCTGTATACCCTGCGTTCACCGGCGGCTTGCTGCCAGTTCACAGAGGTGCCGTCAACCATCGAACCGATAAAGAATCCTAGCAGCCCTCCTATCGGCCCGCCAAAAACAAACCCCAGCCCGCCTCCGATCCACTTGGCAAATTTACCCATTACCTTTCCCTTCCTGCAAGACGGAGCATATCTTCATGTATCTTTAGTATCTCCGGGATAATCATTTCATTGTCAGCATTGTTCAGGATGTAGTACGACTGTTCCTCTCTCTCTTCATCCTCAAGCTGGTTGTTTATTCTCCTGATAACCTCCTCCCGTGTAAGGTCATTTCTGCCCATAACCCGTGCAATGCGCTCCTCAACAGGCGCAGATATTGTCACTACCCGGTCAACCAGGGCGTCAGCACCTGCTTCAAAGAGAATGGCAGCTTCCATGATTACATAAGGAGCTTCTGAGGCTGATGCCCAATCACTGAACCGCCTCAGTACTGCGGGATGGACCGATGCATTGACCCGTCTGAGGAGCTCTGGTCTGTTGAAGATGAGACGGGCAAGCTCCTTGCGGTCGAGCGCTCCTGAACCATACAGATCCTTCCCGGCGATAAGATTGATGGCAGTGCGGATCTCATGATCCTCTTCCATCAATTCCCTGGCTACCGTATCAGCAACAAAAACAGGTACCCCCAGAACCCTGAAGATCCGGCAAACGGTTGTTTTTCCGCTGCCTATACCGCCGGTGACTCCCAGTCGTTTTGTCATCTCATCCTTCTTCCGCAACCTTAGTTATCAGCCTCCATGCCTGCTTGCCTGTGTTCTGGCAGTACGCTTCTCCCCTGAATGTTTCTGACCTGAAATGGAGTCGGGCTTTTCCGTTACGGTAACTTCAAGTGTCACTCTTTTCTGACTCGTCTGGAGGTACTCAGGACATTCGATGGGTATCTTTGATTTGAAGTTTTCATCCAATCGTTTATAGGTACGCTGCCGGGTGGGAATTCCATCCAGTGCCTCAAGCATATGCTGTGGACCTGTAACAGTAATGCTGTCAGGGTCTGCCACAATTATGACCTTCTTCCCTGCAGGAGCCTCTATGTTCAGTTTTGGAATAACAGGCATCCTTCTTGTTACAAGCCTGTCATATCCGAAAAAGAGGGTATCAGGGTGGATTGCCAGAATATCAAAATCTGCATGCAGCTGCTTCGAAAAATTGCTGATGAGTCCTGAAGTGACCAGGTAGTATCTCGGCTGCTGGCCGGGTATCCTCCTGGGAGCAACCTTTGAGAAGTCTATAACCACAGGAGCCCTGCTTCCGGAAAGCTTAACCTTAAGTATTGAATACCCCGGGCCGCGCAGGTCCATTTCAAGCTTGTCAGGCAGGTCACCCGTGACAATACGGTCTCTTGGCGGGTTGATGTAACGCACAGGATAGTTGATTGTTCCCTGCAACTCCTTGCTGAGCTCATTCAGGTACCAGAAGATAAACGAGAGGAGCAGAAAGAATGCAAAAACAGGGAGTTCCCTGTTAAGAAATTTTTCCGATCGTTCCCGTTTACCAGTCATGAAAGCGTTCGTTTTCCCGCCAGGTTATTACTTTGCAGCTATATCTGACGGATCCTTAAGGATAGCGTTTTTGTCAACCTTAATCTTAACGTCATTTGCTATCTCTACCGTGACAACGTTATCAGATACTTCCACAACCTTGCCGTAAATACCACCGGTGGTTATGACCTTGTCACCCTTTGCAATGGCATTCCTGTAGTTTGCCAGTTCCTTTTGCTTCCTCATCTGCGGCCTGATCATGAAAAAATAGAAGACCACAAAAACGAGCACTAGAGGAAGCAGACCTGTAATGAGATTCGGGCTTCCCTGGGCCGGTGCAGCCTGTAAATAAATAGATGCGAGTGTTGTCATGTGTTGTTTGAGTGTTTGAATTTATTGGTAATTACTATTGATATCCGTTTATTTATCTTTATTCGTTACTTCGGCAATAATACGCAAAATAACTAAATTATTTTCTGCATTTGATTGAACTACAACTGTTTTTGTCTGCACACCCTCTCTGCCGGATGTATCAAAGATAACCTCGATGGTGCCAGTGCCGCCGGGAGGAACCGGTTTTTTGTCAAACCTGGGGACTGTACAGCCACAGCTTGCAGAGGCTGAAGATATTACAAGATCCGCATCTCCTGTGTTGGTATATGAGAAAATGCATCCCACCTTCTCCCCTGCCTTTACTTTCCCGAAGTCGTGATCGGTAGCCCTGAAGGTAAGCAAAGCCGTTCCGGTTGTATCAGACATCATGTCCTTTACGGCACCTGGTGTATTTCTTGCACACGAGCCGGTCAGCAACACCGCTGTCACCAGCCCGGTAAAAAGATATGTAAGCATTGTTTTCATTCCTTAACCTCCTGCTCGCCAATGAGACCTCTGCCGGTTTTTACAAAACCACCGCTCGCCCTCATCTCCTTAACGATCTTATCAAGGATTCCGTTCACAAAAGTACTGCTTTTGGCAGTGCAATACTCTTTTGCTATTTCAATATATTCATTGAGTGTGACCTTAACAGGTACCTCCGGGAATTCAACCAGCTCTGTTACTGCAAGTTGCATAACCAGTTTATCCATCAGCGCTATCCTCTCTATCTCCCAGTTTGTGGTATGGGTGTCAATGAGTGAGCTGTTCCTTTCATTGTTCAGGATGGCCTTTCTCAACAGCACCCTGACGAACTGTTCATCGTCATTGCTGGCAAAAAGAGGCGGCATTGCAACACTGCTGCCATCGTCATTTTCCCTGAACCTGCCGATTGTATTGCGTATCATCGACGCCACAAACGGCAGGTCATCATTCCAGTAAACCGATTGTTCCTCGAGGCATATTGCAAGGTCTTCCGAAGCGGGAAAAAGCTTTGTTACCATCTCCCTGACGAACCGCAGGTCTGCCTTGTAACCCTCATCCTGAGAATTCATATAAGCCGTGTACACCTCCCATCGTGTCATTTCATTGAAGACCAGCCTCACCACCTCCGGGTATCCCTCCCATGAGAGTCCTCTTGTGGAAAGCCACCGGCTCAGAGACTTCATACTGTTCAGCTTGTCCTTGCGGGTCCATAATGCCGGCATGGCTTCGGTGTACTTCCGCAGCTGTTCATTTTTCCTGAGCTGGGCAATGACCCGATTTTCAGCAAACCGGATATTTGGGTTGAGATCTTCCGGGCCCGGCATTTTCTTCATGGCTGACAGCGCCACCTTCTCACGGGCCAGGTCTGAAAGGGCAATGAGCAGCAGAAGAAGATAGTTATATAAGTCATAACTTTTCCTTATGCTGAGCAAAAGCTCCTGCTCAGCAGCGTCGAGATCATCAAGCTCCTTCCTGTTGGAGGCATACAGAACAGTAAGTGCCTTGATCCTGAGTTGTCTTCTGCTTATCATTTAAAGAACATTTTTTTCAGGCAGCAAAGTTAAAAAAATCACCAATGATAAAAACTGAATGGCCAAAAAAGAATTACAATTTGGATGCTCCATTTTGAGTTGAAAAAATAATTGTTACATTTGAAGATGCTAACCGGTTGAAACCCTAAAACATTCGCTACTGATGGAAGACGAGAAAGGAAGAATTGAAGACCATAATGAGAGAAGTGACAAGGAGGAGGTATTCACAAAGGTTGTTAGGGCAGGCAAGAGAACATACTTCTTTGATGTCAAGTCAACACGTCATGAGGATCTTTACCTGACCATTACAGAGAGCAAAAAGAGACCCGGGAAAGAGGGCAAAATGTTTTACGAGAAACATAAAATCTTTCTTTACAAGGAAGATTTTGAGAAGTTTACAGAGGGGCTGCGGGAGGCGGTGGCCTTTGCAGGCAACGGAGTTACTGCCCATGCTTCCGGTGCAGACTCCCGCGAAGCCGAAGAACCGGAGGAAGTTGATACCACCGTGGCTGCCAGCGAGTTTTCGGATGTGGACTTCGATGAGCTTGGAACCCGTTGAAAACACATCTCCTTTCATACTGAAATCACCAGATAGATGGATTATCTGCTACTGGCACTTGCCATCGTCCTGATGATACTTGGCATAGCAGGATGCCTTCTTCCCGTATTGCCGGGACCACCGCTGACTTTCCTGGGCCTGGTAGTCCTTCACTTCACCGGTTTCGCTGACATCAGCAAAAACCTGTTCATCATACTTGGCATTGTGGCAGTGGTTGTTACGGTGATAGATTATGTCGTACCCATCTGGGGCACACGGCAGTTCGGAGGATCAAAATACGGAATGAGGGGAGCTACCGTCGGCCTGATAATAGGGCTTTTCCTGGGACCTCCGGGAATAATCCTCGGTCCGTTTATTGGCGCAGTTGTAGGAGAACTGATTTTCAGGGATGACATCAAATATGCCATCAAGGCCGGATTCGGCAGCCTTCTCGGTTTCCTGACCGGCGTGGGTCTCAAACTGGCAGCTGCCCTTCTGATGACATTCTACTTCATCAGGGCACTCATCGTTTAGGCATTGTCATCCTATTGCCTATTGCCTCTTGCCTCTTGCCCGGAAGTACTGCCTACTGACCCAGGGTAGCAACCATCACTGCCTTGATGGTATGCATCCGGTTTTCTGACTCGTCAAAGACTATTGAATGGCGTGATTCAAACACCTCTTCAGTAACCTCCATGCCGTCAAGACCGAACTTTTTGTAAATCTCCTCACCCAACTTTGTCTCCCTGTTATGGAAAGCAGGCAGGCAGTGCAGGAATTTTACATCAGGATTGCCGGTCAGTCTGACGACTTCACCGTTGACCTGGTAAGGCTTCAGGAGCCTGATGCGCTCCTCCCATACAGAGTCAGGCTCACCCATCGAGACCCATACATCGGTATACAGAAAGTCAACGCCTTTTACCGCTTCGGCAACATTTTCGGTCAGTGTGATCTTTGCCCCGGTTACAGCGGCTATCTCACGGCATTTACTGACAAGGTCATCGGCCGGCTGGCATGCCCTGGGAGCTGCCGCCCGGAAATCCATCCCCATTTTGGCAGCACCAACCATCAGTGAGTTACCCATGTTGTTGCGTGCATCACCGAGATAACAGAAGCTGATTTTGTTCAGCGGCTTGTCACTGTGTTCCAACATCGTCATAAAGTCGGCCAGTATCTGGGTGGGGTGAAACTCATTGGTAAGCCCGTTCCAAACAGGAACCCCCGCATGAGCAGCCAGTTCCTCCACAATATCCTGACCATAACCACGATACTCGATTCCGTCATACATACGCCCAAGCACCCTTGCCGTATCCTTCATCGACTCCTTGTGACCTATCTGTGATCCGGAAGGGCCGAGATAAGTTACATGTGCTCCCTGGTCAAAGGCAGCTACCTCAAAGGCGCAGCGGGTGCGGGTTGAAGTCTTCTCGAATATCAGGGCAATGTTTTTCCCCTTCAGCCTCTGCTGTTCGGTTCCGGCATATTTTGCCTTTTTGAGATCAAACGACAGATCAAGCAGAAACTTAATCTCTTCCGGGGTGAAATCAAGCAGCTTCAGAAAACTGCGGTTCCTAAGATTGTAAGCCATGGTATGTTTGTTTTAGCGTTATTTGTTCTTGTCGGCAAAACTGCCTCTTGGCTGTTGCCTAATCATATTCCATAGTTATTTTCGTCCCGTACCTTTTGTCTTCAAGTTTGAAGGCCTCGGTAATGACACTCTTGCTGCCGCCTGATCTGATAAAGTTCAGGCAGGCCTCTATCTTCGGGGCCATGCTTCCCTTGGCGAACTGCCCCTCATTGAGGTATTTCAGGGTATCATTGTAATCCAGGAACTCCTTTATCTCCTGGTCGGGTTTCTTATAGTTTATATAAACATAGGGAACATCCGTAAGTATATAGAATTCATCCGCACCTATGGTCGATGCCAGAAGTGATGATGCCAGATCCTTGTCAATCACGGCTTCAGCCGGCCTGACATCATTCTTTTCATCGATGTACACAGGTACTCCGCCACCACCGGCGGCTATGACAATGTTTCCCCTCAGGGCAAGTTCCCTGATAAGGTCATGATTCATGATGCTCACCGGCCTGGGCGATGGCACCACCCTCCTGTATCCGCCGTGTGCCTTTACCTCCTCCCGGAAGACCCATCCCTTCGCAGCTGCCAGCTCATCAGCCTGTTCCTTCGTATAAATCTTGCCCACTCTTTTCTGGGGATCGCTGAAGGCGGGGTCATCCTTGTCCACCACAACAGTGGTCACCAGGCAGACAACATTATTGTTTATTCCATGTTTGTTCAGCACATTCTTGAACATCCGTTCGATCATGTATCCGATACCTCCCTGCGAATCTGCAACACAAATGTCGATCGGCATCTGGGCAATACCGTACATCTGCTCCCCGGCATCATTCCTCATGAGAATATTGCCTACCTGGGGCCCGTTCCCGTGGGTGATCACAAGGTTATAGCCCTCCTTCAGGAGGAAGACCAGGTTCTCGAGTGTGTCAGTCGTGTTCTGCTCCTGTTCCTCGATGGTCCCGATCTGGTCGCCTCTCAGGAGCGCATTGCCTCCCAGGGCTATTACTGCAAGCTTTTTGCTCATAGATCCTTTAATTTGAGGTAACAAAGCTAGAATTTTATATGAAAATATAACATGGCAAATATTATTCCCCGCGGATATGAGTTATATTAAAGATACAACGGCCTGCCGTGGCGACAGGGTTATGCATATTTTACTACATTTACAGCCAAATATCGTAGTGTGAAGAACTGCCCCCTCCCCTTATTCCTGCTGATTGTGACGGTATTGCTGCTTGCTTCATGCCGGGGTGAAAATCCCTACAGGAACATGAGGGAGGGTGAAATATACTATAACATCAAGTATGTAAGCAATCCTTCAACCCTCTCCACCGACCTGCTGCCAAAGGAACTGGTGATATCCTTCAGGAATGATCTTATCAGCACCAGTCTCAGGGCTCCTATCGGCAACTCCGGGATCACCACCGTCGTGAACCCAAGGGAAAACATTTATGACACATACCTCAACATCCTCTCATTCAAATACTATTTTGAAGGGAACCATGCAGACATACAGCCAGGGTTTTCATCGATGAAAGGTATAACCGTTCATGATACCGGAAGGAAATCGGTAATCTGCGGATTTAACTGCCGTCAGGCCAGGGTTGACTTTCCAGACAGGAAAACATCACGTTATATCTGGTATACAACCGAGATAAAGGCGGAGAATCCCAACAGGATGACTCCATACATGGTTGTGGACGGGGTGCTGATGGACTTCTTTTATATTATTGGTGATGCCGAACTCCAGTTTACTGCTGACGAAGTGCTTGTAAAACATATCAGTGACAAGGAGTTCGAAAAGAAAAAGAATTACAGGAAGGTCTCCTCCAAGTACCTTGACACACTCATCATGAAAATGATTTCGTTTTAAATTATGGCCATGCGGGTCATCCAATTTTCTTACCTTTGCTAATCATTTAAAAAAGGCCCTTCAACAGGGACAGAATAATTTCATCGCAGGATGGGCAAACAGAAGAAAGGAAACGGTTCATCATCGCAGAAGAGGAGCCCGGCAGGCAATTCGTCAGGAGAAAATATGAGATTTATTGCAGGTTTGATCCTGCTGGTCTTCTCGCTGTACCTGCTGGTGGTTTTCATTTCATATGTACTGACGGGCAATGCAGACCAGGATTCACTCAGCCTGAAACCGGATGATCCCCCCTTCGCTTATAAAAACTGGGGAGGCAGGGTAGGCTTTTTACTCGGACATTATTTTATGTTCAACGGATTCGGGCTTGGTTCATTCTTTATTCCGCTGATCATCGGCGCCTTCGGACTGGCGCTGCTGAAAGTAAGATACTTCAGGCTGTGGAAAAACATCCTTCGGTTCCTCCTTGCCACCGTGCTTGTCTCTGTTATCCTGGGCTATTTTGCAGGACAGTCAACGTTTCTCGGTGCCGGGCCCGGAGGCGAATTCGGCTTTATGATAGCCAGCTACCTGAATGAAGTAATGGGTAAGGTAGGTACGGGAGCAGTGCTGCTGGTGTTGACCGTGGCCTATCTCGTTTTCGCCCTCCATGTGAATCCTCAGACAATAAGAAAACCCATCGCCACTGTCACAAAGGCAGGTATCTCGGTGCTCTCCGGAGAAGGCCGCAAAAAAGACATTGTCGCCGATGATGCACACGTTGCTCCTGAAGAGAACTACCCTCCTGTTGAAGAGGAGCCGCTCAGGGCTGACGAAGAGGAAACTGAGGATGTGGATGATTTCTACAAGCCTCCGGTGTCCTCTCCTGCCGATAAACCCCTTGTGAATGTCATAGACAGGAATAAGAAACCGGTGATTGATGAGCCGGCAGAGGAGGATGTGCCGGCAGACCTCCCCCCTTTTGACCCCAGACTTTCGCTGCCACGCTACAAGTTCCCCACCATGGCTCTGTTGCGCGATTACCGAAGTGCGGGAACAACAACCAATGATGAGGTAAACGCCAATAAGGAGATAATTCTCAAAACCCTTGCCGATCACAAGATAACCATCAAGCAGATATCCGCCACGGTAGGTCCTACTGTGACCCTTTACGAAGTAGTGCCTGACAGGGGTGTGAAGATACACCGTATCAAGTCGCTTGACAATGACATTGCCCTCAGCCTTTCCGCCCTCGGGATCCGTATCATTGCACCCATACCCGGGCGTGGCACCGTTGGCATCGAGGTGCCGAACAGAAAGTCGGAAATAGTCTCAATGAAGGGGCTTCTCTCCTCCAGGGATTTTACTGATACCAGATCTGAGCTTCCGCTGGCGCTGGGCCGGACAATAACCAATGACCCGTTCATCATTGACCTCACAAAAATGCCACACCTGCTTGTGGCTGGCGCCACAGGCCAGGGTAAATCCGTAGGACTCAATGCCATAATTACATCGCTTCTATACAAGAAACACCCCTCTGAGCTGAAGCTTGTGCTTATAGATCCGAAGAGGGTGGAACTCCCGCTCTATGCCAAGATAGAGCGTCACTTCCTGGCCAAGCTTCCGGATGAGGAAGACGCCATTGTCACTGACACGAAGAAGGTGATCAACACCCTTAATTCGCTCTGCATACTGATGGATCACCGCCTTGAACTTCTGAAGCTGTCACAGACAAGGAACATCAGGGAATACAACGACAGGTTCATTGCACGCCGGCTCAATCCTGAGAAGGGGCACGAGTTCATGCCATATATCGTGCTTATCATCGACGAGTTTGCCGACCTGATCATGACCTCGGGCCGTGATGTGGAGGCCCCCATCGGCAGGCTGGCACAGCTTTCAAGGGCTGTTGGGATACACCTTATCATATCCACCCAGAGGCCCTCGGTCAGCATAATTACAGGATTCATCAAGGCCAACTTCCCGTCACGCATTGCCTTCAGGGTCTTCTCCGGAGTTGACTCGAGGACCATCCTTGATACCACAGGTGCCGACAGGCTTGTGGGCAGGGGCGACGCCCTGATATCCCAGGGAGGGGAACCGATCAGGGTACAGTGCGCATTCATTGACACCCCCGAAATAGAGGAACTTACGGAATATATCGGCTCACAGCAGGGCTACCCTGATGCGATGCACCTTCCGGAATATGTGGGCGATGAAGAACCGGCCAACGGCAATAACGAAGTTGACCTTAAAAAGCGTGATCCGCTGTTTGACGAGGCTGCACGACTGGTTGTACAACACCAGCAGGGTTCGACCTCACTCATCCAGCGCAGGATGCAGCTCGGATACAACCGCGCCGGACGGATAATTGACCAGCTGGAAGCTGCAGGAATCGTCGGTCCGTTCGAGGGAAGCAAGGCAAGGGAGGTAATAGTTCAGGATCCGCAGACATTGGAACAAATTTTGAAGAGGCTTAATGAAGAGAATCTTTGAAATGAAAAAAGAAGGATTGATATTCCTGCTTGCGCTCCTCACCATGACTTCCACGGGCCAGAAAGACCCTGAAGGTGTAAAGGTGCTGTCAGAGTTCAGTAAAAAGGCGGCATCAGCCCCCTCGGTGAAGATTGACTTTGAGATCAAAGCTTATGATGCGAAGGAGGATGAGGAGACAGAACTGGAAGGTACGGTGGTGATACACGGCGACAGCTACAGGCTGACCCTTCCTGACAACATAATCATGACAGACGGCAAGACGGTGTGGAACTACATGCCTGAAGTCAAGGAGGTAACCATAACCGAACCTGATCCTGCCGATGAATCATTCATCTCCAGGCCTTCACTCCTCTTTACAATGTACGAGAAGGGGTATAAGGTGCGTCTCCTCGAACAGAATGCAAAGCAATGGATTATTGATCTTTACCCAGAAGATACGAATGTCAGCCTCGTCCGGATCAGGTTGACTGTCGGAAAGCCTTTATACGACCTGAAGTCAGCAGAGTACCGCACAAAGGACGGTATGACCGTCACCCTGAAAGCGCTGGAATATGACCTTTCATTTAAGCCCTCTGCAAAGTATTTCAGCTTTAACGCGGCTGACCACAAAGGGGTTGAAGTGATAGACATGCGATAACCAACATCAGGTTCAGCAATGGAACAAAACGGATTCATTACCCTGGCTGTAATCATTTTTATCCTCTTTCTCATATATATAATTATCAGAAACAGGAGCACCTCAATGAAAAAACGGATGGATGCCCGAAGCCGTTTTCGCCGTCACAATAAATGAAAGCCTGACTATTTTTACTACAATTTCACTGGTTCTGTATTAGCATTACTGATTAATGAACGATAATATCAAGTCTATCTGCCCGTATCAGGGTTCGCCCTGATGCGGGTATCTTTTTTCTGATTTTTTATTTTGACTTAGGCCTGTTTATGCATTTGATCGGGCATTTTCATAAAATAAGAGAGGCTGCCCCTATTGAGACAGCCTCCTTTATCTAACAATTTTTTAGCCTCTTAAATTTTATCCTG
>CAYYEH010000002.1:62158-93224 GCA_964470815.1 uncultured Rikenella sp. | reverse complement strand
ATGCAACCCTTGTCAAAAAAAGGTTGTCATATCTGAAATAATGAGACGGGTATGTTGGCTATTAACAACAATAATCTATTTTTGTTACTCGTTTTAGCTTTGATACTTGCACAGAGGCCCGATGAGCTTTGACCTTGAAAATCTTGTTAGCGACCTTGACATAAGGGGAGCAGTTCTTTATTACAAGGGAAACGTGGACTCGGAGACAATAACAAAGGCTCTGGACCTTGTGGAGAGAAAGCTGCTTATGACCCGCGAAGCCCCGAGGCTGAGGAAAAAGGTTTACAATGTGCTCGTTGAGAGCCTTCAGAACCTCTATCATCACTCAGACAGGGTGCCGAGGGGATACCATGCTGCAAGGCCTGACAGGTTCGGGCTGGTGGTAATGGAAAAGATAGGCAGGGGTTATCGCATAACCACGTGCAACTTTGTATCCGCTGTGAGAGTAAAAGAGCTGGAAGAAAAACTGACAAGGATAAACCGTTCGACACCTGAGGAGATAAAGGAGCTTTACAAAGATATCCTTAATCACCAGGAGATAACGGAGAAGGGTCTTGGCGGACTGGGATTGCTTGACATTGCAAGAAAAACCGGTCACAGGATCGATTTCAGGTTTAAAAAATACGATAACCTGAATATGGCATTCCGGCTCAGTGCAGTAGTGGCACCGGTATAGAATAACCAACAAAAAAAACAGATAACTATGGAACCGATCGTTATTGAAGGAACACCAAAAACACCGTCAATAAGATTTGATGCAAAGGATGGAGTATTTGAGATCAAGGGGAGATCAATCCCGGAGAACTCGGTAGAGTTCTACAAACCGCTCAATGAGTGGCTTGACCAGTATATGCAGGTACCTCTTGACAAAACCGTTGTGAACATAAGGCTGGAATATTTCAATACCAGCTCATCAAAATGCATTCTTGACGTTTTCAAGAGGCTTGAGGCCATCCACAGGTCAAAGCATGATGTTGAGATAAACTGGTTCTACGAGGAGGATGATGAGGACATGCTTGAGGCAGGTGAAGATTATGATTCAATCATCAAGGTTCCTTTCAAGATGATTGAAATTGTTGAATAAATCCCTGTCACAAGGGCAAGGATCGGTCATATTGTTAAATCGGGGGGGGTATCTGCCGGAAGGCTGGTACCCCCCCGGTGTTTATGTTCCTTCAGTACACCTGCCACTTCCTGTTTCTGCCCTTTCCCGGGCTAACAGGTTTCACCTGGAAACAAGTGGTGCATGCAATCAGGTTTTCTCAGCCCTTTCGCGCCTGTCACGCATCACCCTCATGAACTTCTCCGACGAATCCAGTATACGGTGCAATACCCTGAAATACAGCAGTATGTACAGGCACAGAGTCATGAACCAGATCACTGCCGTGTTTACTGCCAGGGTCCCGGCATAGACTCCGAACACTTTTTTCTGCGGTGCATAGAAGTGTGCCTTTACCATCGGGTGAGTAGGGTCATAGAATATCTGGTCATAATTCTGGTAGAGCCGGTTACGATACCTTTTTATCTTGTCTTTTTCATTGTCATTACGGACGAACTCTTCCAGTGATTCATTGGTATACTGTTTTTTCATCCTGATAAAGCCATCCCTGTCGGCCTGTTCGAAGGCCATTATGGCCTGGTCACGGGCATCGACGGCGCTTCTTGATACCTCTATGTAATATCGTCTGATCTTATCTATATAATCGCGTGCGGCTGCCACAGCTTCAGAGGTGATCGCATCCGGATCAAGTAAGGTGAGATCAAAGGGGACAGAAGTGGTAAAGCCCAGTTCCTCCTTTATCTCACTGCGGATGAGTATCATATCATTCCTTTGGTTTTCACCGAGCCGTTCCCGCTCAATATTGCTTTCCATCCTCGACAATATGCTCTTCATTTCGTTATACCAGATGTCTTTCCTGAACTTTGCGATGCTGATCACCTTGTCATACCGGTAGAACTGTTTTTCAAACCTGTTGTTCATGAACTGGTCAACTGCCAGGGCCTCATATCCCCAGCGTGCAGCAATGATCTCACCGTAAACAGGGATGGAAACAGGTGAGGAAATATTCGGATTAAGCTTGTCATACTTGACGATTATGCCGCTCAGTATGATCTGCGGGATTACCAGGAAAGGTATCAGGATATAAATGGTTACAACGGTCTTGAAACTGTCTGAGATGAGCAGCCCCATCATGTTTGATGTGGCCCAGCAGGAGAAGAGAACGATCCAGTATTCAAACCACATTCCTCTGATACCGAAGATGCTGTTACCTACCGCAACGAAGGAGGCGGCCTGGACAGCCGATATCAGGAACTGTACCCCTATCTTGGAGAGGAGGTAGCTGTTCCAGCTCAGGTTTAGAAAAGCCTCACGCTTGAGTATCTTCCTGTCCTTAATGATCTCCTCCGCACTGACAGTCAGTCCCATGAATATTGCAACTATCACTGACATGAAGATATAAACAGGCAGGTTGGTGTTTTGCAGAAGGGTATATGAGGGGGAAGAAACGCTTTCGTCAAAATACCTTATGATGTATGCCAGGAAGAGTGCCAGTACAGGGGCTTCGAGAAGGGTAATGATAAGGTACTGTGTATCGGAGAGTTTCGCCAGGATGTCACGGGTCACGAACACTGAAAACTGTTTCAGCCTACCGGGAGTCCTGAGTGTTATTTCCGGTATGCCATTTCCTCCTTTTGGATGGGGAGGACGATCCTCCTTCCGGGAATTGAAATATGAACTCCACTCCGGCGGTGATACCTTCCTTGTCATTGTCGGCCGCCCGAACTCGTCAAGAACCTTTGATTCCACGATGCTGAATATCTGTTCGGGATTGACGTTTCCGCAGGCATGACATACGCTGTCATTATACTTTGGCAGCTCCATCCTGTCCTTGAAGTAACCAATGGCTCCCACAGGTATGCCATAATAAATCATGTATCCTCCCGAATCGAGGAATATCAGCCTGTCAAACATCTTGAAAATATCAGATGAGGGCTGGTGGATAACGACGAATATCAGTTTGCCTTTGAGTTTCAGGTCGTTAAGCAGGTCAAGGATATTTTCTGAGTCGAGGGATGAGAGTCCGGAGGTGGGCTCATCAAGGAAGAGGATAGCCGGTTCCCTGATCAGTTCCAGTGAAATGTTGAGTCGTTTGCGCTGGCCGCCGGATATCTTTTTATTAAGTGGTGAGCCCACCTTCATGTCCTTGATATCAAAAAGGCCCAGGCTGTGCAGTACCTCGTCCACCTTGCGGGTGATGGCCTCATTGTCGAGGTTGCCGAAGCAGAGCCGGGCGTTGTAGAAGAGGTTTTCAAAGACGGTAAGCTCTTCTATCAGCAGATCGTCCTGGGAGACATAGCCTATCAGTCCCTTGATCTTATCCGGTTCGGTATGAATGTTAACGCCGTTGATAAGCACCTCGCCTGAGTCGGGTCTGTTGATGCCGTTAAGGACGCTGAGGAGTGTTGATTTGCCGGCTCCTGATGCCCCCATGATTCCTATAAGCCTGCCTGACTCTTCGGCGAAGCTCATACGGTGAAGGCCAACCTGGCCTCCCTTGAATTTGTATTCGATGTCATTCGCCTCATAGACCACCCTTGATGCCAGGGCGCTTTCATCAAGGAACTGCCTGATAACCTCAGAATAGTAGATCGGTTTACTGCTCATGAACTTGAGTGAAGCACCCCGTTCGAAGAGATAGACCCTGTCTTCATGCCTCAGCTGTCCGCTGAGCAACAGTTCACCGGTGCCAAATGATCTTACGAAGAGCATCTCGGCCTGCGGCAGGTTAAGCACACGCACCTGTCCCCGGAATGAGTCGTTGACAATGTGGTGGGTCTTTTCATACCGGGCAGCACGGTCACTGTCAATTACCAGGACGCGGGGCGATTCCGGAACATCTTCGCGCGTCGAAAGGACAAACTGTTGTATCAGCTGGTAATCTTCGGTATTGATATTGAAGCCCTCCGCTGCCGTAATGATAAACTCAAGTTCAGTGTTGCTTACACCTGCATTGTCAGAGCGGCAGTACTCCAGGAGCTGGACCAGGACGATTATCTTCTGGTTGAGTGTGAGCTGCATCCCGATCTCAAAGCAGATTTTGATGATCCTCACGGAGATGGCTGCGTTCCTGCGTGCTTCAATGCCTTTCTTCAGCCTTTGCTGCGCTTCGGCATAGTAGGCATCAAAAATCCTGAGATAGGCTTTTACCCCTTCCTGGTTAAGCTGTGGCCTGAGAAAGGCTTCCACAACCCTGCGCCTGTCGCTCTCATTGCCCTGTGCAGGGGCAATGATGGCAAACAGGTGCATCAGTGTATTGAGTATTTTTTCGTTCATCCCGGAGAGCTGTCAGAAACTGCACAACAGTTCCTGAATTTAATATAACGGCCCGGATTTACCTATATTATCCGGTAACTGTCATTATGGCATGAATAAGGCATCATCAGGGCTATGGCAAAAAAATTGAACAGAAATGGTAAAAAGTCAGAAAAATGAACTTTGAGAATTTTACAATAAAGGCACAGGAGTCAGTACAGAAGGCAGCTGCCATTGCAGCCGGCAAAGGCCACCAGGCTGTTGAGTGCGGCCATCTCCTCAAGGGGATTATGACAGAGGCTGACAGTATCGTTTCATATATCATCACCAAGACAGGCGGTGATTCCCGGCTTTTTGGAAGGGCTTTGGATGATATAATTGAAGGCTATCCTCTCGTCAGCGGTGGTGATCCCTATTTTTCACCCGATACGTCAGCGGTATTCAGGCGGGCAGCAGATCATGCCGCCAAAATGCAGGACAGGTTCGTCTCGGTGGAGCATCTTCTGCTCGGGCTTTCTGAATCCTCAGGCAGTGTAGCCAAGCTGATGAGAGACAATGGGATGAATGCAGGCACACTTGCCACGGCAATTGCTGACCTGCGCAAGGGTGCAAAGGTGAACAATCAGTCACCGGAGGAGACATATGATTCGCTGAACAGGTATGCCATCGACCTTAATGAGCGAGCCAGGGCAGGCAAGCTTGACCCGGTAATCGGTCGTGATGAGGAGATAAGACGTGTATTGCAGATACTGTCGCGGAGGACTAAAAACAATCCTGTCCTTGTTGGTGAACCGGGAGTGGGTAAGACAGCCATAGCTGAAGGGATAGCACACAGGATAGTCCGTGGTGATGTCCCTGAGGACCTTTTGCAGAAACGGCTCTTTTCCCTTGATATGGGAGCTCTCATTGCAGGGGCCAAATACAAGGGAGAGTTTGAGGAGAGACTTAAGTCAGTTGTAAATGAAGTTATTGCATCTGACGGGGATGTGATTCTGTTCATTGACGAGATTCATACCCTTGTAGGTGCCGGCAGGGGAGAAGGGGCAATGGATGCGGCCAATATTCTTAAGCCTGCATTGGCAAAGGGAGAGCTTCGTGCCATTGGCGCCACAACCCTGAATGAATACCAGAAATATTTTGAGGCCGACAAGGCACTTGAAAGGCGATTCCAGGTGGTAATGATTGATGAGCCTGACAGGGCTGACGCAATATCCATCCTGAGGGGACTGAGGGAGAAGTATGAAGCTCATCACAAGGTGATTATCAGGGACGAAGCAATAATCGCCGCTGTTGACCTCTCATACAGGTACATCACCGACAGGTTTCTTCCAGATAAGGCCATAGACCTGATCGACGAGGCAGCTGCCAGGCTGAGGCTTGAGATGAATTCTGTGCCGGAGGAGATAGACACGGCTGACAGGCAGATCAGGCAGCTTGAGATAGAGCGTGAGGCAGTGAAACGTGACGGTGACAGTGCAAAGGAGAAGGAGCTTTCGAGGGAGATTGCTGATCTTGCTGCAGGGCGCGATGAGTTGAGAGCAAGGTGGCGTGCGGAAAAGAACCTTGTTGAAAACCTCCAGAAAAAGAAACATGAATCCGAGGAGCTCAGGTTTGAAGCCGAAAGAGCTGAAAGATCCGGAGATTACGGCAGGGTGGCAGAGATACGATACGGCAAGCTGGTTGAAAACGAGAAGGAGATTGAAAGGCTGAACAGGGAAATAGGGGAAAAGCGCAACACGGGTACGATGGTGCGTGATGATGTCAGGTCTGATGATATAGCCGGGATTGTATCCAGGTGGACAGGCATACCTGTTTCACGCATGCTGGAGAGTGAAAAGGAGAAGTTGCTGAGGCTCGAGGAGGAGCTTCACCGGAGGGTGGCAGGTCAGGATGAGGCCATCAGGGCTGTCTCTGATGCAGTACGCCGCTCCAGGGCAGGTCTGCAGGATGAAAAAAGGCCTGCAGGCTCGTTCATCTTCCTGGGTACCACCGGTGTCGGCAAGACAGAACTTGCCAGGGCCCTGGCTGAGTATCTTTTTAATGATGAGAGTCTTATGACCCGCATTGACATGACTGAATATCAGGAGCGGCACAGCGTTTCAAGACTGATAGGTGCACCTCCCGGGTATGTAGGCTATGACGAAGGGGGCCAGCTGACTGAGGCTATCAGGCATAAGCCCTATTCAGTAGTGCTCCTGGACGAGATTGAGAAGGCACATCCTGATGTTTTCAATATTCTCCTTCAGGTGCTTGATGACGGCAGGCTGACTGATAACAAAGGAAGGACTGTCAATTTCCGGAATACCATTATAATTATGACATCTAACCTCGGTTCCAGGCTAATCCGGGAAAGCATAGAGGAAAGCAACGGAGAACTGACGGAAGAGAGGGCTGACAGGCTGAGGGAAGAACTGGTTCAGATGCTTCGCACTACTCTGAGGCCTGAATTTGTGAACCGTGTCGATGAGATTGTCATGTTCAGGCCACTATCAATCGGGGAGATCCGTGACATTGTGAGGATGCAGTTCGGACGTGTATCCCGGATCCTTGAGGAAAAGGGGATCAGCAGCGAGCTTACAGAAAGGGCGGTTGCATGGCTGGCAGAAAAGGGATTTGATCCGCTGTTTGGTGCAAGACCTGTGAAGCGATTGATTCAGAAAGAGATAGTGAATGAGCTCTCAAAACAGGTCATTGCCGGGAGTATTGACAGGAGTAAAAAGGTTATCATTGATGTGCAGGGTGGTGCGCTGGTGATATCAAACGGATGACCGCTTTCAGGAAGTCGTTCAACCGTCTTTCCTGCATGGCGGCGACCTCCCGGATACCAGATGTATTCTGTATTTCCTGCATGGCGGCGACACTTATGCATGCCGGAGGTGCAATAACCGTCGTTCAGTATGGTGAGCTGTTCCGGAAACTTTCAATACAGCTTTCCCGGTCAGGATAAATATCGAGTGACTGGTGCAACTGGAGCAGTTCAAAAAGCTCGCCGGCGCCCCGGGTAAGGGAACATATCCTGTAAGTGCAGTAGTTTGACCGCGCCACACGGAGAAGGTAAAGAAACATGGCAAAGGCGGTGCTGTCAAGATAATCCACCCCCTTCATGTCTATCACCACTTTTGTGTAGGGAGTTTCGAACAATTTCATGATCACTGGCCTGATCACGTCAACGTTGAGAGCATTGATCCGATCAGTTCTGAAGCTGATGATATCAATCCCGTCTTTCCTTTCGGTTTCTGTCATTCCTGGTTACCTGTTTTTGGTGAGGTAGTCGTTCACCTCTGCCATAACTGTTTCGGAGTCAGCCTCAAACCGGGCTATGAATCCCTCATATTTTTCTTTTCCTTCGCCGGCTTTTGCGAGAAGTTCGAATTCCTTGAGCATCTTCGCGGTTTCGTCCATTCCGAGCACCGTGACTGATCCTTTGGCCTTGTGTGCCAGGAGTCCGAGTTCATAGAACTTCTCCTGTTGGAGAAGGCTCCTCATCCCGGTCATGAATTCGGGTACCTGGTTGCCGAAAATGCCGGCGATTTCAGCCATGATGTCCGTATCACCGCCGGTGATGCTCAGCAGGTAATCAGGTTTGAATATTTTGTATTCCATCTCCCAAGCTTTAAAGGGTTCTGCAAATATAGGCAATATGATACCACCAGAATATGAGAAATGTCTGAAAGAGGCTGGCAAAAATGATTTTAAGCATCTTTTTATCACCTGAAAAACCCTACTTTTGTTTTAGAACCAAAAGCTAACGATATGAAGAATACTCCGTTTCTGAAGTACCATGAGTCACTGGGAGCCAGGATAATACCCTTTGCAGGATACAACATGCCTGTGGAGTATACGGGGATAACTGATGAGCATCTTACGGTACGTTCCGGGGTAGGTGTTTTTGATGTTTCGCATATGGGTGAATTCTGGGTTAACGGACCCCGTGCCCTGGCTTTCCTGCAGCACATTACCTCCAATGATGTGTCAGCCCTTGCAGACGGCAAGGTGCAGTACACCTGTTTCCCGAACGGCAGGGGAGGGATCGTGGATGATCTTCTGGTATATCGGTTCAGTGCCGAGAAATACCTCCTTGTGGTCAATGCGGCCAACATTGAGAAAGACTGGGAGTGGTGCGTCAGGAATGCAGCTGCTTTCGGTATCACCGCCGGTCCGGGGAAAGACATGAACAATGCTTCCGACGGTACTGCGCAGCTTGCAGTACAGGGTCCGCTGGCTCTTAAAGCCAT
The DNA here is from genome assembly GCA_964470815.1 of uncultured Rikenella sp. Lineage (GTDB taxonomy): Bacteria > Bacteroidota > Bacteroidia > Bacteroidales > VadinHA17 > SR-FBR-E99. The sequence goes on along the minus strand of CAYYEH010000002.1, from coordinate 84,674 downwards.
GCAGAAACTGACCTCTGAGCCTATCCTGGATATGGAGTATTACACATTCCGGGTGCTTAAATTTGCCGGGATAGACGATGTCATTTTGTCAACCACAGGTTATACAGGTTCGGGCGGATGCGAAATCTATGTCAGGAATGCTGATGCTTCTCGCCTTTGGGAAGAGGTTTTCAGGGCAGGAGAGGAGTTTGGAATCAAGCCGGTTGGCCTCGGAGCCAGGGATACACTCCGCCTGGAGATGGGATTCTGCCTGTACGGCAATGATATAAACGACACCACCTCGCCCATTGAGGCAGGTCTGGGATGGATAACGAAATTTGTTCCCGGCAAGGATTTCATTGACAGGGACCTGCTGCTGAAGCAAAAGGAAGAGGGGACAGATAGGAGGCTGAAGGGTTTTGTAATGGTTGACAAGGGGATTCCGCGGCAGCATTATGAGGTAGTTGATTCACAGGGTAACATGATCGGAGAGGTGACCTCGGGAACCATGTCACCCTCACTTAGGATGGGAATAGGACTGGCGTATCTGAAACAGGGATTCTGGAAGAATGATACCGATATTTTCATTCGCGTGAGGGGCAGGGACCTTAAGGCCAGGGTGGCCCCGTTACCCTTCTGGAAACAGTGAAGATCACACGGAAAATCAACATTATGACACAAAATAGCCTGGAAATATGCTTTACTCCCGCAGCCTTTGATGCCCATGCTGACAGCGAGGCTGTGGTGGTGATAATAGATGTTCTCCGGGCTACCAGTTCCATCTGCACGGCATTCGCCAACGGAGTAAGTGAGATAATTCCTGTTGCGACAGTGGCAGAAGCCAGGGAGATGAAGGCAATGGGGTTCCTGCTGGCAGCCGAACGAGACGGATATGTGCTTGACTTCGCAGATTTCGGAAACTCACCGTTTAACTTCAATACTGAAAAGGTTAAGGGTAAGAGTGTTGCCTACAGCACCACCAACGGGACCGGAATAATGAAACAGGCTTCTGAATGCCATGACGTCGTAATTGGATCCTACCTGAACCTCACTGCGCTCTGCAGTTGGATAATTGAGCAGGATCGCAAAGTTGTCATCGTCTGTGCCGGCTGGAAAAGGCGGTTCAGCCTTGAGGATGCAGTCTGCGCCGGAGCCATGGCTGACAGGCTCCTGGAAAGCGGAAAATTCACCACTGTCTGTGACTCCGTTCATGCCGCCACTGATCTCTGGAGCGCAGCCAAAGGTGACCTCCTTGGTTACATTGAAAAAGCAGCGCAGAGGTCAAGGCTGAGAGAGAAGGGACTGGATGACTGTATCCCTTATTGTCATACATTTGATGTGACCGATGTAATACCGGTACTCCGTGGAGGCAAGCTGGTGCTCCTCTGATATGAACCGCACCGGCAGGCCATTGCCTTCAGGGAGTGCCTGACTGAAAAAAACAATTGAACAAAATAAACTTACAAGAGATGAAAAAACACAATTTCTACGCAGGACCCTCAATCATGCCTCAGTACACCAATGAGAAGGTCATTGAAGCAATCAGGGATTTCGCAGGAACCGGACTTTCTATCATGGAGGTCTCACACCGCAGCAAGGAGTTTGAGGCTGTCATGGCCAGCGCAGTCAGTCATATCAAGGAACTGCTTGAAGTACCAGAGGGTTATTCTGTCATCTTCCTCGGTGGTGGCGCCAGCCTTCAGTTTGCAATGCTTCCGATGAATATGCTTGAGAAGAAGGCTGCATATATCAACACCGGTGAATGGGCAGGCAAAGCGCTGAAGGAAGCAAAATTCTTCGGCGAGGTGATTGAGGTTGCATCATCAAAGGACCGCAATTTCAACTATATCCCCAAAGGATACGTTGTCCCTTCAGATGTTGATTATTTCCATATTACCACGAACAACACCATTTTCGGGACCCAGTGGAAGAAGGATCCGGATGTAAATGTACCCCTGGTGGCAGACATGTCATCGGATATCTTCAGCCGTCCTGTTGATGTCTCCAAATATTCAGTCATCTACGGTGGTGCACAGAAGAACCTCGCGCCGGCAGGCGTTACCTTTGTCATCATCAAGGATTCAGCGCTCGGCAAGGTAACCCGTCCGATCCCGACAATGCTCAATTACAAGACTCATATTGAGAAGGAATCGATGTTCAATACACCTCCGGTGCTTCCGGTCTTTGCCGCCCTGAAGACCCTCGAATGGCTTAAGCAGAAGGGAGGCGTGGCCGCGATGGAGAAGATCAACCAGGAGAAGGCCGGTCTGCTTTATGATGAGATCGAGCGCAACAAGCTGTTCAAGGCTACTGTTCCGGACCCGGAAGACAGGTCGCTTATGAACGTATGTTTCATAATGTCAGATAATTACAAAGAGCTCGAGAAGGAGTTTGGCGATTTTGCCAAGTCGAAGGGTATGGTTGGCATAGCCGGTCACCGTTCGGTAGGAGGCTTCCGTGCTTCTCTCTACAATGCTCTTCCTATTGAGAGTGTCAGGGCTCTGGTTGACTGCATGAAGGAATTTGCAAACAAATACTAAAAGGATAATGTCATGAAGATACTTGTAGCAACAGACAAACCTTTTGCGCCCGTTGCGGTGACGATGATCCGCGAGGTGGTGGAGAAGGCAGGTCACACCCTTGCCCTTCTTGAGAAGTACAAGACTCCTCAGGAGCTTCACGCTGCGGTGGCTGATGCCGATGCGATGATAGTGCGTTCCGACATAGTTGATGCCGCAGTGATTGCTGCAGCCCCGAAGCTGAAGATTGTCGTAAGGGCCGGAGCCGGTTATGATAACCTTGACCTTAATGCATGTACTGCAGCCAATATAGTAGCCATGAACACTCCCGGGCAGAACTCCAACGCCGTAGCCGAGCTGGCATTCGGGATGATGGTCTATGGTGCACGCGGCGGCTTCGATGGCAAGTCGGGTTCAGAACTTATGGGGAAGACCCTTGGCCTTCATGCCTTCGGTGCTGTTGGCAGATGCATGGCCCGCATTGCGGCAGGTTTCGGAATGAAGGTTATGGCCTTTGACCCGTTTGTGGACAGCAAGGTGATTTCAGAAACGGGAGTTACACCTGTGGCCACTCTCGAAGAGCTTTATTCAGGTTGCCAGTATGTATCACTTCACATACCGGCCAATGATAAGACAAAGGGATCGATAGGAGAAAGGCTTCTGTCTCTCATGCCGCATGGTGCAGTTCTTGTGAATACCGCCCGCAAGGAGGTAATCAATGAGGCTGAACTTGCTGCCGTGATGGAGAAGAGGAGTGACATGAAGTACCTGTCTGACGTTACACCAGACAATGCCGACCTGTTTGTGCAGAAGTATGCCGGCCGGTACTTCTTCACCCCCAAGAAGATGGGTGCCCAGACCGAGGAAGCCAATATCAATGCGGGAGTGGCTGCCGCACGACAGATAGTATCCTTCCTTGCAACGGGTGACGAGACATTCAGGGTTAATAAATCAAAGTAGAATAGAGAAGATACAGATATGGCTGTTGTTAAACCATTCCGGGGCCTGAGGCCACCGGCCAACCTGGCATCGGAGATTGCCTGCCTTCCGTATGATGTCATGAACTCTCATGAAGCTGCCGTTATGGCGCAGGGAAAAGAAAAATCACTTCTTCACATCACCAAGGCAGAAATTGACCTGCCCGAGGGCACTGACGTTCACTCGGAGGAGGTATACCTCAAGGCAGCAGAGAATTTCCTGGCATGGCAAAAGAGGGGCTGGCTGCTGGAGGATCGTGAGAGACACTTTTATATCTACGCCCAGACCATGAATAACCGGACGCAATACGGTATCGTGGGAGCTGCAGCAGTTGAAGATTACCTCTCAGGAGTGATAAAGAAACATGAGCTTACCCGCCCTGACAAGGAGGAAGACCGCATGGTACACGTCAGGGCAAACAATGCCAACATTGAACCGGTATTTTTTGCATACCCTGCCGTGAAAGAGCTTGATAAAATCGTTGAGCGGATAATCAAAAAGGAAAAAGCCGAATATGACTTTGTTGCGGAGGACGGGATAGGCCATCATTTCTGGGTAGTCTGGGACAGGAAGACCAACGATACCATTGAGAAGCTTTTTGCTGAAAAGGTGCCATACATGTATGTGGCTGATGGTCACCACCGTACTGCTGCTGCTGCCTTGGTTGGCAAGGAAAAGAAGGAGAAAAATCCTGTCCACAGGGGCGACGAGGAGTACAATTTCTTCATGGCTGTGATTTTTCCCGATGATCAGCTCAAGATCTTTGACTACAACCGTGTGGTAAAGGATCTTAACGGCATGACACCCTCACTCTTCCTTGAGAAGCTGAAGGAATCATTTGAAGTGAAGGACAAGGGATCAAAGACACACAGACCCACCCGGCTGCATAACTTCGGCATGTACCTCGACGGCAAATGGTACAGCCTTACTGCCAGGAAGGGGACCTGTAACAATGATGACCCGATAGGTGTGCTGGATGTGACGATCCTTACCGAAAAAGTACTGCTTCCACTGCTTGACATTCAGGATCTGCGCCGCTCAAAGCGGATTGATTTCGTCGGAGGCATCAGGGGGCTTGGCGAGTTGAAGAAGCGGGTAGACAGCGGTGAGATGAAGGTCGCCTTTGCCCTCTATCCTGTCTCGATGAAACAGCTGATCACCATAGCTGACACCGGTAATATCATGCCACCCAAGACCACCTGGTTTGAGCCTAAGCTGAGGAGCGGCCTGGTGATTCACAAGCTTGACTGACGGAAGCCGGGTAACAGGGGATGACCAGAATAGCTGACAATATTGGCCGGTTGATAGAGGCCTTGCCACCCGGCGTCACCATGGTGGCAGTTACAAAGACCCGCCCTCCGGAAGAGGTTCTGGATGCTTACAATGCCGGTCTGCGTGTTTTCGGGGAAAACAGGGTGCAGGAACTTACTGCAAAAAGAACTTTGCTTCCCGGTGACATTTCATGGCATCTGATAGGCCATCTCCAGTCGAATAAGGTCAGGCAGGCGGTGGCAGGAGCTTCAATGATCGAATCGGTTGATACTTTGAGACTGTTGCGGATGATCGACGCCGAAGCCCTGGCACAGGGAAAAGCTGTCGACTGTCTGCTTCAGATTCAAATTGCTTCTGAAGAGACCAAGTCAGGTTTCACTGTTGGTGAAGCTACGGGGACTGACTGGAGCGGAATAGCCGCATCGCTGAAAGCAGTCCGTCTGTGCGGGGTGATGGGGATGGCAACCTTTACCGATGACATGGATAAGGTGAGGTCTGAATTCAGGATGCTCGCCAGTGTTTTCAGCCGGTTGCGGGAAGCTCACTTCAGCAAATCGAGCCACTTCAGGGAGATATCAATGGGTATGTCAGGTGACTGGCAGATAGCTGTTGAGGAGGGAAGCACCATGATACGAGTAGGAACACTTATATTTGGAGAACGAATAAAAAAGTAAAATGAGCAACATAAACACACGCTACCTGGGGCTCGATCTGAGCAGCCCCGTAATTGTCGGCAGTTCCAATTTCACTTCAAAGGTTGAATCGATAGCTGAGGCTGAAGCTGCAGGCGCAGGCGCAGTGGTGCTGAAGTCACTGTTTGAGGAACAGATTGTTTCCCAGGCACATTCATTATCTGTCAGGGAGTCATACCCTGAGGCTGATGATTATCTTCAGTATTATACCCGCACCAACAGTGTTGATGCCTATCTTGAACTGGTTGCCGGAGCCCGGAGAACCGTGAAGATACCGGTGATAGCCAGCATAAACTGCTTCTCGCCGAAGGGTTGGGTTGATTTTGCACTTGAAATAGAAAAAGCAGGCGCCAGCGCACTTGAGGTGAACATTTTCTTCATCCCCACCGACAAACACCAGAGCAGCAAAGACTCGGAGAGTGTTTACTTTAATATCATAGACAATCTCCGGAAGAAACTCAGGATCCCCATCAGCGTGAAAATAGGACTGAAGTTTTCAAATATCCTTAATTTCGTCTGGCAGATGCATAACCACGGTGCTGCAGGCGTTGTGATGTTCAACAGGTTTTATGAGCCTGACATTGACATCAATAACCTGAACATAATCCCTGCCTCCGTGCTTTCAAATCCGGTAGAGCAGCGTTATGTACTACGCTGGGTGGGTATGGTAAGCGCACAGGACACAAAGATGGATATCTCAGCCTCAACTGGCGTATATACGGGAGAGGATGCAATCAAATACCTTCTTGCAGGCGCAACCACCGTCCAGGTCTGTTCTGCACTCTATAAGCGCGGGTTCACGGTTGTCTCCGAGATAAATGAGGCACTGCGGCGTTGGATGGATATCAAGGAATTCAGTAGCCTGAGTGACTTCAGGGGGAGGCTCAACTACAGGAATGTGGAGAATCCGTCTCTCTTTGAAAGGTCACAGTTCATGAAGCATTACAGCTCGTACATTTAACAATGGGTTCTCATTGACTGGTAGATCACCTCACATGCACAGATTCTGACATGCGGTAAGGATTTTTCCGGCAGAGCGCATCACCCTTTCAGCATACTGATCAGTTCCAGGGCAAGTTTCTTCTTCGGGATGTCAAAAGATTCAATGTCGGACCTTAGCAAAAGTACAACCTCGGTGCGGTCACTTTCGCTGATTGACGCGGTGCAGGTATCGAGTACTGTAAAGCATTCAAGTGATGTCATATAGTCTCCTGCGATGAACTGTTCTGCCAGAGGTTTTGCAAATTCCGAATAATCGAGCCCTGACTGCCAGCATGAAGAGATAAGCATTGTCCTTGTTTCCTGTTTTCTGACCATGGCCACCGAATCGATTACTTCGGACCTTGCCGATTTCTCCTTAAGGTCATTGAAGAGGTCTGAAATTGCCTGTCTTATGTGCTGATTATCAGTTTTATCATAGTGCAGGGCGAGCAGTTTCAGAGCACCTCCGAAAGGCTCTTCGGAGCGGAGGAGCCTTATCCTTTCCGCAATTTCTCTTTCCTTTCCTCCGTTTAGTGTTGTGTCAAGCGCCGCAAGCTTCTTTTCTGAATGTTCCATGCAATATCCTTTGTAACAAATTTATGGCTAAATAATAACTTCACGACAAATTCGTTTATTAAAAAAAAGTAATTGGGTCTTTAAAAGACCTGTGAACTCAAAAATAAAAATCATTATGAACAGCAAGCTTAAATTTCTGCCACTGATTCTGGGAGTAGCCGCTCTTGCATTCTGCCTGGCAGCCACCTCATGCAAAGGCAAAACCAGGGGTGAGGCGGACAAGGCTAAGGAAGAGGTCGTCAGCCCTGATGAGCAGACGATGGAGCAGATAAAGAGTGCCGAGAAGGTCTTCAATGCTCTGCCAACACCTCTTGAGGTGGCTCAGTTGATAAAGGAAGCAGGGGCAAAGTTTGATGCAACGCTGCTGAACCCGGTTGAGAACAAGAGCAATTATACCACAAGCAAGAGTATGGCTTTGAACCTGGGTACATTCGTATGTGACCTGAGCTTTGCCAGTATGTATGACGAAACCTCCCTGCTGGTAAATTACATGGAAGCGGCCGAAGACATGGCCACAGGCCTAGGCATACTTGATGCCATTGATGAATCAACCATTGAAAGACTGGAACAGAATATCAACAACCGTGACGTGATCATGGAGATTGTCTCCGAGACATTCCTCAATTCACAGGCATACCTGGAGGATGATGAACAGCATGCCGTTGCGGCAACCATTATCACCGGCGGTTTCATTGAGGGTCTTTACATCTCGACCCATATGGTTGACATGAAGAACTACAGGGGTAACAAGCTGGTGTCAACCATTGCTGACCAGAAAATGTCAGTTGATGATATGATCCGCCTTCTGGAGACCTATACAGACAATACAGCTATTCGGGAGCTTCTGGGCCCGATACGTGAACTGAAAGGTCTTTTTGACAGGATAGAGCGTTCTGCTTCTCCCTCTTCAGCCGAGTACAATGAACAGACAGGGATGACAGAGATATCGGGGGCGGCAAAGTCGGAAATTAAGCAGGATACCTTCATTGCGATAAAGGATAAGGTGGCTGAGATCAGGAATTCATACGTAAAATAGATACAGATGAGACAGCTTATACAGACATTACTGGTAACCATGCTCCTTTCCCTGATTGTTCAGGGGGAGGCAGCCGCACAGTGCAAGGGCTTCGCCAAGTCACTTTGCAAGAAGGAACTGGGTGCCTACCTGCATGACGGCAACTACCATGCTGCTGTCCTTGTTGAGGGAGAGGAGGCTGAACTCTACAAGACATTCTACTCTGATCTTGAATACCGCCTGGTCATTTGTTCTGCCGACGGTATGCCGCCGGTGGAGTTTACTGTCTATGACGCCACAGGGAAAGCCCTCTATTCAAACAAGGATGAGGGTCTCGCCAAGATATGGGATTTCAGGCTGGAATCAAGCCAGCAACTCAAAGTGGTGGTTAAGGTAACGACATTTGGGACCAGGGATCAGCTGCCTGTCAGCGGATGCGTGGCAATAATGTTCGGATTCAAGGCAAAATAGGCGGTCACCTGAAGAGAATTGAACAGGGTGCTGTAAGGAACAGTACCCTTTTTTTTTACAGTCGTCTGATTTGTTCACGGCAGGAATGACATAGCGCCGATCCCTTAAAGTCAATCTCCTCAACATAGGTGCTTGAATGCATCACGCATGTAAGGACTGTACAGTGAATCAGCCCGAACGTGTGTCCCAGTTCATGAATCACCTCCTTGACAGTCCTTGACACCAACAGTTCTTCATCCTGTCTGAGGCCGTACAGTTCATTGCGTAACCTGTAAACTGAAACAATGGCACTCTTTTCGCCAAGGATTGCCTGCCCGAAAATGTATGTCAGGATCGGGATATAGAGATCGACCCTGAACAATCCGACGAGTTTTGTATACTCAGATTTCGTGCCTGAAGGCAGGTTGCGGATTAGCCCGTTGCCGTCATATTGCCGTCGTGACGGATTATAAAACGGATTGAGGTCAAGATGGCATTCTTCGGTAATTACCGGATAACGGTACTCTGCTTCAGTAGCCGTAGCCACCTTTTTAAGGAAATCCCTGTCAAAGAGGCCGCAGGAAAGCAATATGATTTTTTTCTGGTCCAACCGGAAGGGTTAAATGACATTTACTCCTTCTGTTTCAGGTCATATTTCCTGATCTTGTTATACAGGGTGACCCTGTCTACATTAAGTGCCCTGGCGGAGCGGGAGACATTCCATCTGTACTTTATGAGTATCTGTTCTATATGTCTTTTCTCGAGTTCTTCAAGACTCTCAACGGTGCTGTCAGGCACCTCCCTGCCCATTGGCAGGTCCTTCACCCTTATCTCTCTGCCGTTTCCGATCACGATTGCACGTTCAATCATGTTTTCAAGTTCCCTGACGTTTCCGGGGAATTCAAATTTCTCCAGTTGTCTCAGTGCCGCAGGTTCAATGGTGATAAGGTCGCGGCTCATCGAGGTGCAGTATTTCTCAATGAAGTGACTGACCAGCAACGGTATGTCGTCTGCCCTTTCCCGCAGCGGGGGTATTGTAATGTTTACCACATTCAGCCTGTAATAGAGGTCTTCCCTGAAGGTGCCGTTTTTGACCATGCTTTTCAGATCCCTGTTTGTTGCGCAAATGACCCTGAAATCAGATGTTATCTCCTTATTGCCTCCGACTCTTACAAAGCTCTTGGTTTCCAGTACCCTGAGCAGTTCGATCTGCATTTTGGGAGAGATGGTTGCTATTTCATCAAGGAAAATAGTACCGCCGTCAGCCATTTCGAACCGGCCTTTGCGGTTGAATGTAGCTCCAGTAAATGCACCTTTCTCATGTCCGAAGAGCTCACTCTCAAGGAGGCTTTCTGTCAGTGCGCCGCAGTGAACACTGATCATTGGAAAGTAGCGCCTGGGGGAGTTGGCGTGTATAGCCCTAGCTACCAGCTCCTTGCCTGTGCCGCTCTCGCCGGTTATGATTACGGAGGAGTTTGCCTGGGCAACATTCTCAATCTGCTCAAGTACTTTACGGATGGCTTCGCTTTTTCCGATAAGGTCATCCACATTTTCGAGGGTGGTAACCCTTCTCTTCAGAGCTTCGTTTTCAGATTTCAGTGAGATCTGGGCGGCAGCGTTGCGTATCAGGTGAGAAAGGTCATCCGGGTCAAATGGTTTTGTTATATAGTCAAATGCTCCGTCCTTAAGTGCCTGCACCGCAGTATCAACCGAGGCAAATGCTGTCATGATAATCACAATGGATTCCCTGTTCAGGGTCCTGATTCTCCTGTGCATCTCCATCCCGTCCATCCCTGGCATTTTGATATCCGCAAGGATGATATCAAACTCCTTTTCTTCAATCATCTGTAGAGCTTTCTTGGCATTCTCGGCGCATTCAACGGCGTAACCGTCTTCAATGAACCAGTTGCAGAGTGAGTCCCTCACAGACTCCTCATCATCCACGATCAATATTGAAATCTTGTCTGCCATGGCCTTGGACTTATGATTTTCTTAACGGAAAAATAAGGGAAATGGTGGTTCCTCTTCCAACAACTGAATCAACCTCAATCCTGCCTTTGTGGTTTGTTACAATGCCGTGTACGATTGCGAGGCCGAGTCCGGTACCTCTTGTATCCCGCTTGGTGGTGAAAAAGGGCTCAAAAATATGGGGAATGTCATCAGGTGCTATCCCGGATCCGTTGTCTGAAATCTCAAGCCTTACGGTGGCTTCATCGGTATTCCGGGTGCAGATGACAATCTCACCCTTATCGGAGACAGCCTCAGAGGCATTCACCAGGATTGCAATACATGCCTGTTTTATCTGGTTGGGACTGCACCAGATAGTATCAAGCCTGGCTGAAAGGTCTGTCAGCAGTGAGATATTGGCAATCTTGATATGATGCATCATCAGCTCATAGGTGCCCTGCACAATCTCATTCAGGTTCCTCTCTTCAAAATCATCCTGATCCTTACGGGAAAAATCAAGCAGTCCCTTGACAATGTCTCCGCAACGCTTTGTCTCTGTCTCGATCAGTTTGAGTTGTCTCAGCACATTTTCCCGCTTCTTCTGTGTCAGTTCCTGGTTCTCCAGCTGTTTGTAGATAAGCTTTGTGTAGATAAGGATACCGGACAGCGGATTGTTAATTTCATGTGCCACGGATGCCGACAGTTTTCCAAGTGATGCAATCCTTTCTACGTTAATGAGTTCATTTTGCACCTCTGAGAGCTCCTCGGATTTTTTCTGGACTTTGTATTCGAGCTGTTTTGACCAGTTCTCCAGTTCATTGGTAGCCCTGTCAATATGGTCAAGCATGTTGTTGAATGCCATTGAAACCATTTTCATGTCATCAAGGAGGTCAGGGCCGATGGCAAGCCTGGTTTTGACTTCACCGGCTGATACCGCTTCACTCGCTGCAATAATGCTGTGCAACGGGTCCTTTATCCTTTTCCTGGTAAAAAAAATAAAAACGGTTATGACGGCAGCGGTAATGACAAGTGCAAGCACGAGGAAATCAAGTGATGACTTCTGCAGGGCATTGTCAAGGTCCTTGAGAGGCATCCTGATTATAAGTGATCCAAGTATTTCGTCATTTTCTGTATGTGCATGACACGTAGCAGTATAACATGATATCTCATTGAGGATGGGACGCCGGATAAGGAGATGCCTCTGTCCGGGCTTGCCGGGGTTCATACTGCAGTCACTCTTCTCGTCTATGATCATGTAACTCCGCTCTTTACCGGAAAACATATCATTCAGGTCGGTGTGACATGAGATACAGTCGGGATTGCTGTGATTTCCTGATTCGGTACTGAAGGAAGAATATGCGAGATAGTTGTTCTGGTCATACAGGTTGACATCGTCAATTCCGGGCATTGTGTTTATGATGTCAAGTGTGCTGTGAAGGGTACGCTTGTCATTTTCAAGCATGGACTGGTAGAGAGAGCCCTCAACGATTGCTCCGATATTGTTTCCGTTCTGCTTGAGAACAGTGTGGAAATATTTTACATAGAGAGTCCTGAAAATGACACTGAATGAAAAAAAGAGAACTAGTGAAGCTACCGTTAGAATCCCAACGACTCTTCCGTAAATTGTTGATCTTAACCTGAAATATTTTGAGATCCTCATCCAGAGCCCGCGTGGCCCCTGTACAGTGCCGGAGTTTTTCATTGCGGATGTTTTAGCCTTAAAGACAAAACTCAGTGATCAACTGACAGGAAAAGTGGCAGGGGATCACGAAGAGTGTGTAAATTTTCTACAATGTACAAAAAAAACGGATTCAGCAGGGCAGTTTCCCGGCAATCAGGAGCCGATTATTTCAGAAACTCATTCTGGAAGTCATTCCAGACCTCTGGTGGCAATGATGCGAGCGGCTGCCCGGCCGGTTCTCCTCCGTCCTGCAGATAGATAATATTCGATTCCGGGCCGAATCTGGCTATGGCCATAGCCAGGAAGTCCCTTGTCCTTTCAACCTCTCTCCTCAGCCAGGCTGTCGCATCTGCAGCGAAACGGAAGCCGGCGACATCCGTGATCCAGTTTTCCGGTTTCACCGAACAGATCCAGCCCTTGCCATAGGGGTCCACAGTGAGAATTGATGCATCGTCAAGAAGTTCATGGTTAACACCGGTCACAGTTCCGGAGACCGGGGAAACAATTGTAAGGCGTTTGCCATCCCTGGCCAGTTCAGAGATCTCCTCGCCCTTTTTCACCCTGGTGCCAGACTCCTTCAGGATTTTCAGGGTTACCTCACCGGTAAGATTCACCAGCAGTCTGTCAATGCCTATTTTTGCCTCGCCTGACCTGAACATGTGTGCCCAGGTATGGTTGTTGCTGAGATAGATACCCTGGGGTAATCCTGCAACAGATGCTGACAGTGGTGAGGCTGTCCAGGCTCTGTTGCCCGAGGCTTTCAGAGGCCGGTTCAGCAGTTTCCAGAAGGGGATTATAAGGAGAAGGAATGCAATGATTATGATATACTCGATGCCCTTGGTATCAAACAGGTTCACATAAGAAAACTCATCCATGACGATTATCTGTTGGTTATTCATTAAGTCAATCAATTCCGGCATTTCAGTGACTGCCACTCCATCCCGGTGCCTCTCCGAGAACCGGCATGCGCCTGATAACCCACCTGAATATCCATATCTCCGTAAATATCACCGCAAGGGTGACAGTTATCTCCATCCATGAAGGGTAATAATGGTTGACAGCATCCCATTTGAAGCCTATTACGGAGATATTTAAGCGGTTCAGGATTATACCGGCCATTGTCATGAGCGAAGCCACTTTTATGAGGCTTATGTTCCGTCTGCGGTAGCTAATGAAGAAGAGTAACATAGGGAGCAGCACGAATCCCAGCATTTCCGTCAGGTACCAGTATCCCATCGGGGTGTTTAGAAGACCCCAGCGCTTTTCATGCACAAAAACCAGCACATTCAAAGTAAAATAGGCAAACATGGCGACAGCGCAGATCTTTGAAAGACCGTGAAGAATACTGTTGTGAGCCCTGTGGTTTTTCTCGCTGATCTGGTCAGAAAAGACCCTGTGGCTTATCGAGCCCTCGAAGATGACCATTGAAAGGCCGGCAAAGATACTGGATACGAAAAACATAATGGGGATGAACTCGGAATACCATAAGGGGTGAATTTTGTCCTTTGCCATAAGAAAAAGGGCACCGAGTCCTGATTGATGGAGTGTTGAAAGGGTAATACCAAAGATCACAGCTCCCAGGGTCATTCCAGACAGTATTTTTCTTGCTCTCTTTGCGCCCAGCCACTCTGCCACTGCCGGTGAGAACTCAATAAGCTCTGCGATCATATAAAGCAGGAAGTGCCATGCGACAAGGAATAGTACGGAGCTAGTGCCGAAGCTGTTGCCGATGATCGGGTTGATCACGTTCCATGGCCTCCCGAGGTCAAGCAGAAGGGCTCCGGCATAAAACAGGTAAGCAAGGAAGCCGTTCAGCACCGTAACCCTGACAATGGATTGATATTTCTTCATGTTCAGGATATAGACCATGAAGGTTATGACATAGGCTCCTCCTGCAAATGCTACCCCTGTGACAACGTCAAAGCCGATCCATAGTCCCCAGGGTACTTCCTGGGTCAGGTTGGTTATAGATCCTATCCCTTTCCAGAACCGGATCACAATTAGTACAATCCCGGCAATTATTATCGGAATTGATATTATATTGAACGGGGTAAGCAATTTGCCTTTTGGTTTCAGTTCACCGAGGATAAACTTCCAGGTGTTACTGTTGCTTATTTCCTGAGGCGCGATATAGTTACCGTTACTCATCCTCATTTTCATTTTGGCTGTTATTTTTTTGTAGCCTGCTGCAAACCCAGCAACAAAGCTGGCCAGAGAACAAAAATTGACGGTACTGCGTAGAGGAATCCCTTTGTCAGTGCCGGGTATGACGATTTCTGGATTGTGGTTTTAAAGCCTGTTTCTTCAAATGGCACAGGAGAGAGGTAAAGATATCCCGTTCCGCCGGCTTCATGTTCACCGTAGATATGGTCACAGTACATTCCGGGGTTTTCATTTATCCTCCTTCTGGCTTCTGCGACAAGATCTCTCCTCGGACCAAAGACAAGGGCCTCTGTGGGGCACTGTTCTGCACATGCAGGTACCTGGCCATTTTTAATGCGCTCAAAGCACATATCGCATTTTTCGATTTTCGGATTGGGGCTGTGGTACTCAAATTTAGGGACGTCAAAGGGGCATGAGACCATACAGTAACGGCATCCCATACATTTGTTACCCCTCCAGACAACAGGGCCCTCTTCATTCTTCAGCATTGCCTTTGTAAGGCAGGCTGCTGTGCATGCGGGATCATTGCAGTGCATGCACTGCCGCTTTACGTATACCTCTCCCTTGCTTGTCTGGTACGCATTTACCACCGTCCTCCTTGTCTCATCAGTCTTCCGTTCGGTTCCGGCAACCGGCAGATCCTCGAAGCTGGGTGCGGGCAGGCCGTGAGCTTCAGCACATGCAAACTCGCAACCCTGGCATCCGGCACAGCGGGTGGAGTCATAAAGTATACCGCAGAATTCATTCCTCTTCTCCATCGACGGTGTGGCACTGACACGGCTTCCTGTTGCCAGTGTTATGCCTGTGACCCCCAGTGCCTTGAAGAAACTACGTCTGTCAATACTCATAATACAGGTATTATAAACATGGATTAGGGTTGCAGATCATTTAAAATTCCGTTAACCGGGCAGATTTAAAGGATATTCAGCACCGTGAGTCAAGGAATCTCATCTGGAATTCTTCCCAGACTTCCGGCCCGAATTCCTCAAGAAGCCCGTCTTTCAATTCTCCCCCGTCCTGCAGCACAACATGAGCCAGCCTGACATCGTTTACTCCCGGCATTGCAGTAAGGAAATCCTTTATCCGTATGAATTCATCCTTAAGGAACTCAGTATACCTGCCTGCCGCAGACATCAGACGTGATTCCTTTTCCCAGTTTTCTGGAATAACTGAGTATACCCACCCGCTGTCATATGGAGAGCGGTGAAGCATGGCGGTATCATTTAACAGCTGTTCATTGCGTGTGACGATTGTTCCGCTTACAGGTGACTTGATATCAAGTTGTTTTCCATTCTGGATCACTGACATGACATGTTCTCCCTTGCGGACCTTTTCTCCGGCGTGCCGCATTTTTATCCTCGTTATAGATCCGGTTACATGCTGCAGGAAGTCGTCAATCCCTACCCTGACAGTACCGTCCTTCTCCATGAATGTCCATGCATGGCCCCTGTCATAGAGTATGCCGGCAGGGGTTACAAGCGTCGCCGGACTGAAAGCTGAGGGGGCTTTGAATAATGGCTTCATGGTCTCTTTATTTCCTGACCGTGTCAGGAGATAGAGGGCATAGGCCAGCAGGGATACGGTTGCAATAATGGCAAGAAGCCAGAGCCAGGCTTTGTAGCCAGGAGCCGCTGTACCGGCAGTGACCATTGCCTGATCTGTGGCCAGTGCCTCCCTGCGGATAATTCCCTCGCCCTGGGCCAGGGCTGTGAATCCTGCCTCAGCCAGTAAACGCTGACCGTCAACCAGTATGAAATTGATGAAGTCCGATGGGGTGCCCTCTGCTGGTATGCCGGCTGATACTGCATAAATATTGTTGCAGAGTGATTTCGGATATTTGCCTATGTAAACGCCTCTCGTGAAGCTGTCAAAGCTGCCGTAAAACTGTTCGAAGTAATCAGACCTGCCGTTTCCGTTTACATCAACAGGAACAATATGGATTCCTCCGGTGAATTCCCTACCGGTGCGGGCAGTAATATCAGCCAGCCGGCAGAATATAATTGTTCCCTGTCTTCCGCTGCCGGGAGTTTCACCGATCACCTCAGCCGTTGCCCGATCGGCGGTTACTGCAGCAGGTTCCACGGCCGAGAAACCGGATATTGCGCCGAGGGCAGCATCGTCGTTCGGAATAATAACAGAGACGGGTAAACTGTTGCCTGTGCCCAGCAGCCTGCCCCAGGTGTAAGTCCCGTCTGAAGAAAGCATCGCAGCGAACTCTGATGGTGAAATTCCACGTCCTGAGACAGATGCAAACAGGGGATCAGAAGTACTCATAATGGGAACGATTACATCACGACCCACAACAATCTTCCATGAATCACCTGTTTCAGCGAGTTCATGGCTGCCTGATGTAATTATCTGTATATCAGCAGGACCGGTACCAGGGGCGGTTACGGGATTCACCTTAGCGTCCGGGTTTGCAATTCTGTAGGCTTCAATCCATTCCATCGTCAGAGCCTTGGTTTCCCTTCCGGTGAATATATTCACTTCATTTACGCTGTTCCTGCGGGGTTCATTCTTTATATTTCCGGCATCCAATAGACCGGTATGCAGGATCAGCAGGCAGCTCACTAAAAACACTGTTTGTTTCATATCTTGGTATTTTAACTGTTTCTGATGGTTGAACACCCCCTGTCCAATTTGCATGCCAAACGATATAATAAGATGAAAATGAGTCAATTGACAATACAAATGTTTGTTATTGCCAAAATCAATATGTTGATAAAATATACAATGAATTCAATTAGGACTCATAAAGAGCTTAATATGAAACAAATAACAAAGTGTTTAAAAAATATACACCTGTTGATAAAAGCAACACCATGATCAGGTAAAATTTTTAAAGATCAGAAAAACAGTATATTGTGAAGGATGCAATTATTAATCCTTTCTCAATTTCTAATTCAGAGGCAGAAATGGATATAGCTGCCGGATGGTTTAATTATATTTGCTATCATGGCTGTGTACCGGTTAGAACGGTATGGCGGTCAATGCCGGAGAGGAAACTATTCTGAATTCAGCATGGAGGCATATGAGAGACAGACGAAATTCTGACAGGAAGCCGGATAATCAAATTATTGTGATATTCGGTGGCAGGGGAGACCTGTCGATGAGAAAAATAGTACCTGCGTTATATACACTATGGAGCCAGGGACTGATGCCTGACCGGTTTGCCGTGCTGGGTACTGGTCGGAGCACTATTTCCGACGAAGCCTATCGTGAGGAAGTCAGCAAAGCGATCTCTTCCGGAGCCAGACAGAAAAGCGTCGATCTGACAGGAGAATTCATCCGTTCCTTTTATTACACGGCACTTGATCCGGCTGACAGCGGGGATTACAAGCCACTTACAGTGGTTCTTGACCGCTTAAGGGATGAGCTGGGCATACCTGGCAATACACTTTTCTACCTCTCGGTCCCTCCCGGATTGTATGATGATATACCTCATAACCTTGCCCTGTGCGGACTCAACAGTGAAAGTGACGGTTGGAAGAGGATGATAATAGAAAAGCCTTTCGGGCATGATTATCAGTCAGCTGTAAATCTCAACAAGCTTCTGCTCGAACACTGGGGTGAGGGCCAGATCTACCGCATAGACCATTACCTGGGGAAGGAGACGGTACAGAATATCCTGGTCACAAGGTTTTCAAACGGGATTTTTGAACCGTTATGGAACAGGAATTATGTTCATCATGTTGAGATAACCTCATCCGAAAGCCTTGGGGTTGAGAAGAGGGGATCATATTATGAGGAGACCGGGGCGCTCCGTGACATGGTCCAGAACCATCTCCTTCACCTTGTCGGGTTCATTGCCATGGAACCCCCGTCTTCGATCGATTCCACCTCTATCAGGAACGAGCTTGTCAAGGTCTTTGAGTCACTCAGGCCGATCAGGCAGGAAGAGACAGGTAAGGTTACAATCCGCGGACAGTATACAGGTTCACATGTGAAGGGTGAATGGATCAGCGGATACCGTGAGGAGGAGGGGGTTGATCCGGGGTCAATGACGGAGACCTTTGCAGCATTGAAATTTTACATTGATAACTGGAGATGGGGGGGTGTTCCCTTTTATATCCGGACAGGCAAGCGTTTACCAACGAGGGTTACGGAGGCTGTAATCCATTTCAAACCCACTCCTCACTACCTGTTTTCAGGCAAGAGCGGTTGCGAAGGATGCAATCAGTTAATAATCAGGATTCAGCCTGATGAAGGAATACTTCTCAAGTTCGGGATGAAGATTCCGGGAGCAGGGTTCAATGTCAGGAACGTCAACATGGATTTCCATTATTCTGACCTCGCAGACGGTCACATACCGGAAGCATATGAACGGCTGATATATGACTGCATGAATGGTGATTCAACTCTTTATACCAGATCTGATGCCGTTCTGGCTGCCTGGAAATTCCTCGATCCGGTGATTCAGGCCTGGAAAAGTGACCATTCAATTCCTGTCTACGGATATCCGGCAGGTACCTGGGGGCCTGAGACAGCCGATGAACTGATTGAAGAACCTGAGCTGACATGGCGTTATCCGTGTAAAAATCTTGCAGATGATGGCATTTATTGTGAATTATAATTAGTTTTATATCCACATTCTGAATCAACATGTCACATTCAGTCAGAGTTTTCCCGTCCCGTGAGGCCCTGGCTCAAAGCTTCGCGGCAATACTGATTAAAGACCTTGACCGTATAGAGCCTGACCATTATTATACAATTGCTCTCTCGGGAGGTTCAACCCCGGAGTTTCTCTTTCGCTATCTCTCTGAAAACTATGCCGAAAGAATAAGCTGGGAAAAACTCCTTGTTTTCTGGGGTGATGAACGTTGTGTACCTCCGGAGGATGAAGAGAGCAACTACAGGATGGCCTATGAAAACCTGCTGCAGAACGTATCCATTCCTGATGCAAATGTTTTCCGGATCAGGGGTGAGGATGAGCCTGGTGACGAGGCAAGGCAATATTCTGAGCTTGTGACAGAAATGGTCCCCTTCTTTAACGGGATCCCTCAGTTTGACCTTATGCTCCTTGGGCTGGGCAACGACGGGCATATCGCATCAATCTTCCCTGACAGGCCCGACCTCTTCTCAACCGGCCAGCTTTACGATGTGGCAATAAAACCAGACAGCAGGCAGAAAAGAATTACAGCAACCGGAAGACTTATCAACAACTCATCAAAAATATATTATATTGTAACCGGAAAGAGCAAGGCATCCATAGTGTCTGAGATTATCGAGGGGAAAAGCGGATCAGAACTCTATCCGGCTTCAAGGGTAATGCCAGCTTCGGGTCATATAGTCTGGATGCTTGATACCGCAGCCGCATCTCTTCTCAGGTCTGAACAATTGAACAAATAGTAACATTCCGTTTATGATCGCAGGAATTCTCAGGGAATCAGGAGACGAAAAAAGGGTCGCCCTGCTTCCCGCCGAAACGGCAGCCGTTATTAAACTCGGACTGAAAGTCCTTGTTGAGGCGGGAGCCGGAACAGGAGCCTATGCCTCAGATGAACAGTACATTTCATCCGGAGCTGCAACAGTCACCAGGAAAGAGGTTATCTCGGAGGCTGACGTCCTTTTTACTGTAAATCCTCCGCTTGAGGATGATATTGGACTGTACCGTGAGGGACAGTTGATCTTCACCGTTCTTGACCCTGTTGTCAACAGGGACTGGCTGGAGAGAGCCCGGCAAAGGAGACTGACCATTCTGGCTCTGGATCTGGTGCCACGCATCACCAGAGCACAGTCAATGGACATACTCTCATCCATGGCCACCGTATCAGGATACAAGGCTGTCCTGGAAGCTGCCACCCTTCTGCCCAGGTTTTTCCCGATGTTCATGTCAGCGGCAGGAACCATTAAGCCGTCAAGGGTACTTATCCTCGGAGCGGGTGTTGCGGGACTACAGGCCATCGCCGTTGCACGCAAGCTGGGTGCAGTGGTGGAGGTATTTGATGTCAGGTCAGCAGTGAAGGATGAGGTAAAAAGTCTCGGAGCAAAGTTCATCGAGGTGGAGGGAGCCAGGGAGGATTCAGCAGCAGGCGGATATGCCGTGGAGCAGAGTGAAGATTTCAAAATGAGACAGCAGGAGCTGATACAGGAGCGTGCCATTGCCGCGGACGTGATCATCGCAACCGCCCAGATACCGGGAAGGAGGGCTCCGGTTCTCGTACTAAAGGAGACGGTATCAGGAATGAAACCGGGATCTGTGATCATTGACCTTGCTGCCTCTTCAGGAGGAAACTGCGAACTGACGGAAAACGGCAAAACAGTGGTGATCAACGGAGTTACCATCGCCGGTCGCTCTGAATATCCGTCATCCATGTCGTCAGATGCCAGCAGGATGTTCGGCAACAACGTTGTAAACCTGCTTAAAATAATGACTGACAAACAGGGTAATGTCAATCCTGATTTTTCAGATGAGATAGTGGCCGGAACCACCGCCGTACACGGAGGGGAGTATATCAGCCCGAGAGTCAAACAATTGCTGGATATTAAACAGAACTGAAAATGGAAGGAATTCTGGAATTTTTTATGGCAAACAGAGGTACCATCTATATGGTGATACTCTCCATTTTTCTGGGCATTGAGGTAATCAGCCATGTGCCGGCTATACTGCACACACCTCTTATGTCAGGGGCAAATGCCATTCACGGGGTGGTAATCATCGGGGCAATTATTGTCATGGGACATGCCGAGACTACCGGTGCCATGATACTCGGATTCCTGGCAGTGGTCCTGGGAACTCTAAATGTGGTCGGCGGGTTCGTCGTGACCGACAGAATGCTGGAAATGTTCAAGAAGAAAAAGTAACGGAGTATTAAATTTTCTTTTAAGTCTTAAAAATCAATCCCATGAACTACGTTACTCAGTTTTCTGCAGGCCTCTCGATTCTCGAGATCTCTTATATTCTTGCATCCGTACTTTTTATCCTGGGGCTTAAAATGCTCAGTCACCCGCTGACTGCCAGAAGAGGAAATTTTCTCGCTGCCATTGGCATGGCACTGGCAATAGCTGCCACGTTGCTGTTTCATCAAAAGGATGGCATGCCAATAGGTAATATTGGCTGGATTATTGGTGCCATGGCAGTCGGTACCGTCATCGGATGGGTGATAGCAGTAAAGGTTAAGATGACAGCCATGCCACAGCTGGTATCATTCTTTAACGGGATGGGAGGTGCTGCTGCCGCACTTATATCGATGATGGAGTTTCCTCATGTCAGCCAGGAACTGATGATGAAATCAGGAATGGCAAACGGTCATGTGCTGGCCATTCTTCTCGGACTGGTCATCGGGTCTGTTTCGTGGGCCGGCAGTATGATAGCCTTCGGCAAACTTGACGGCTGGATAGGTGACCTTAGGGTGAAGGCAATGAAGTATGTCAACCTGACAATACTGGCATTTATAATAGGCTTCATTGTATTCATCATGACCCGCGATGTTGCTGCCTCGGCCGAATTGACACACCTGGTAATAATCCTCTTCGTTGTGGCGGTTGTTTACGGTGTTCTCTTTGTGATGCCAATAGGGGGTGCGGACATGCCTGTCGTAATATCACTTCTGAACAGCTTTACCGGTGTTGCAGCAGCAATGGGAGGATTTCTGTACAATAACCAGGCGATGCTTACCGGAGGTATCCTTGTCGGATCAGCAGGCACCATCCTTACTGTGCTGATGTGCAGGGCAATGAACCGGTCGCTTTTAAACGTTATAATAGGAGTGTTCGGGGGTGGCGGTGCAGCTGTGGCTGGTGCTGCAGGCAGCATAAAGGAGATAACAGTTTCAGATGCCGCGGTCCTTCTCAGTTATTCAAAGAAGGTGGTGATTGTTCCGGGATACGGACTGGCTGTTGCACAGGCTCAGCATATTTGCCATGAGCTTGATAAGCTGCTCGAAGAGAAAGGGGTGGAGGTGAGGTATGCAATCCATCCGGTGGCAGGACGAATGCCAGGGCACATGAATGTGCTGCTTGCAGAGGCAGATGTGCCATATGAACAGCTGATTGAAAGTGATGAGATCAATCCTGATATGCCCAATACGGATGTGATAGTGGTTATTGGCGCAAATGACGTTGTCAACCCCGCTGCCGAAGATGATCCTTCGAGTCCTATCTATGGCATGCCCATTGTCAGGGCCCGGGAGGCAAAAAACGTCATCGTGATGAAACGGGGAATGGGTAAGGGCTATGCAGCCATTGAAAACATGCTCTTCTTCAATGACAGGACGCGCATGCTCTTCGGTGATGCGAAGTCAACGCTCCAGGCACTTGTGGG
>CAYYEH010000002.1:58758-62058 GCA_964470815.1 uncultured Rikenella sp. | reverse complement strand
GCAGTCGGCAGTAAGAAGCCGGCACAGTGAAATTAAGCCGTATACGGTTTAAAGGTATGGCTGCCGGAGAAGGAATCATCATGAGCAGTTTCTCTGACCTGCAGAGTGATTGTGCTTTAAATAAAACTGTCTGACTTTATTTAAACATGTTATGTTAAAGAAGACAATAATACCTCTTGTTTTCCTCTGTGCTTCCATTTCTGCCATTTCCGGGCAGGCCGATTTCAGAAAGGGATACATTATTACCGTTGAAGGAGATACCCTGCATGGCCTGGTTGACTTCCGGGGAGACAGGTACAACAGTGCCAATTGTACTTTCAAAGGGGGACCTGTTGCCGAAGCGGTGACATTTGAACCTGGATCCGTAATCGGTTACGGTTTTGAAAACGGAAGACATTATTTGTCAAAGACTGTTGAGGCAGAGTCGGGGGATCGGGTCTTCTTCATGGAGGTTCTCCTCAATGGCAGAATAGACCTCTTTTACTATCGGTCAGCCGACAATGATTCCCACTATTTTGTGGAGACGGTAAAAGGTGAATTACTGAGCCTGTTCGAAAAACAGCGGATGGTGTCGGATCCTGAGATTGGACGGGGAATATTAAGGATTAAGTATTATGTCGGGACACTGAGATACGCAATGTCGGATGCACCTGGTCTGGCTGCTGATATTGAAAAGGTGGCTCTGAATCAGAAAGAACTTGTGAGGCTCATTCAACAGTACCATGAGTTTTTATGCTCGGAAGAGCAATGCGTAACGTTTATTAAATCATTCCCCGCGATCAGGTTGCGGTTTGCCCCTTCGGTCTCATGGCAAGCCGATTTCCTGAAAATCAAAGGTCAGACCATGTTTGCCGGACTTGACTACAGTGCTTCCTTCTATCCTTCTGCCGGATTCAGGCTGGAGATTTCAAATCCGGGAATCAACGAGCGGGTATCTGTCTCGACAGATATTTCAGCCGGGAGGAGATACTTCTATGGTTTCGGAATAGATGAATACAACACCACAAAAAACTACCTGGAGGCTCACCTCCATCATATCGTGCTGAAGGGAGACATCAGGATGACATATGCATGGCCTGCCGGAAGATTCAGGCCACTGTTCTCAGGAGGATTCTCGATTCAGAAGAACATTTCTTCTGACCAGAGGATGGAGGTGGATAATGTGACCCCCGGTTTGATATTGCCCAGCACAATACTGACCGGTAACTGGAGCGAACCATGGGTTGGGTTGAATGCCGGAGCAGGATTTAAAACCGCATTCAGGTCTTCAGGTGATTTATATTGCCATCTTCAATACCGCATCCTGTATTATATCGAAGACTTTTCAGCCATGAGTTCAATCGGCCTGACTGCAGGCATATTGTTTTAGATCATGAAAAAGATATCATCCTTTAAGCTGATCCTGGTTCTGCTGGTAATTGAGGTTGCATGGTCATGCAGCAGGGAACAATACCATTATAAAGGAATTCCTGAGGTTCAAACCACAAGCGTGAAAGTACTGGATGACACGGGGGCCCATTTTACCGGAGCAATTCTGGCAACCGGTGAGGAAGCAGTAATTCAGCACGGATTCACATGGTCAACGTCAGAATATGTTTCTTTTGAAGAGACATTTCATGTACTTCTGGGCCCGACTGATAAAAACGGGAAATTTGAGTTCATAGCTCAGTCTGATATTCTCGCCGGTGAAAAGTATTACCTGAGGGCATTTATCCGGACGAGTGCGCATCTGGTCTATGGAGAAACGCTCATTTTCACCGGTGCAGGAAGCCTGGGCCCGAATATAAGCTCAATATCACCTGCAAGTGGGATGGCAGGAGATACTGTTGTTATTAAGGGCAGCTTTTTCTCATCAGTAAGCAGGAATAATAAAGTTCTTTTTGATGCTGAGGTACTTAATGCAATATGGTCGGATGAATGCGAGATGCGGTTTGTGGTCCCCTTCACTTCATACGGTAAGAAGACCATCGGTGTACAGGTTTCGGGTATAACCTCATCAACGAATGCAATCTATGAGGTGGTAAGGGAAAATCCAACCGTTTTTACACCTGTCAGTGCATCCTTCGGTGATACCATCACACTGTACGGCGACAGGCTTTGCCCTTTGAGGGAACATGTTTCTGTCTTCTTCAATGGTGTCAGTGCTGAAATCACCGGGATCAACAGAAACTATTACCGTGTGATAGTCCCTGCCGGCAACACCCGGTCTCCTGTTTCGATTTCAATCAAAAGCTGGGGAACTGTATCATACAGTGAACAGTTTACTCTGGAACGGGTGCAAATTGAAAGCGCCGTTCCCCTGGTTCTTCACCCAGCGGATACGCTCACATTTACCGGTGCCGGTTTCAATCCCGATGCCTCGCTGAACCGGATAACAGTAGGTGGCGAAGTGGCCATACCGGTGACAAGTACCGGTTCAAGCCTGAGGATACTGGTACCCTGGCTACTTGAGCCGGGAACTTATGATGTCACAATAACAACGATTGACGATCAGCCCGTAACATTATACAATCTCATAGAAATCAGGACACAATGGAAGAGGCTTCCTGACTTTCCGGGGGTTGGCCGCAGCGATATTGCCTCATTTGTGCTTGGAGACAAGGCATATGCAGGTACTGGATCAAACGGCGAGGAACTTCTGGGTGACATGTGGGAGTACGATGGCACGACCGGTTCCTGGAATGCCAGAAGCAACTTTCCGCGGCCCACCACGGAAGTGGTTGGATTGTCCCTGCCCGGTATCGGATACATGGCAGACTTTGAGATTTTTGATTACCCAAAATGTCCTATATACTCTCACGATCCGGTCTCCGACACCTGGGAGACCATGACACCACTTCCCACATTCAATTATGACGGCAAGGGTGCCGGTTTTGAAATTGCGGGCTCACTTTATCTGTTGAAGAATACCTTCACATACAGGTATACCCGGGCATCAGACAGTTGGAGCCTTATTGCAGACATTTACAGTTATTACTTTCAGAGAGGTGTGGCCTTCTCTGACGGAAGCTTCGGTTACTTCGGGATAGGTAAGGAGAAGGGCACCACCAATACGACGATGTGGTACCGCTATAACCCGACAACAAACAAATGGGAGGCCAGATCCTCTTTTCCAGGGGTGGCAAGGAACTCAGCCGTGGCGTTTTTCCTCCCCAACGGTAAGGGTTATGTCGGGCTCGGGTACTCTTCATCCGGGCAGTACCTGAAGGACTTCTGGGAGTATGACCCGGTAAATGACAGGTGGAAACGGTTATCAGACTTTCCCGGGGCGGGAAGGAGTTCGGCCGGAGCTTTCGCCAT
>CAYYEH010000002.1:56674-58658 GCA_964470815.1 uncultured Rikenella sp. | reverse complement strand
TTGTAAACCTGTGCGGGAATATCCTGCCAGAGAGTCCCGCCTGCAGCAACGTTCATCGACTGAAGGCCAAGGCAGAAACCGGTGACCATATATCCGGGGTTCTCTTCCAGAAGCGGTTTGTAGGCTGTGTTGCGCGTACCTCCAAGCAGGTGAAAGAGGAAGCTCACCTCGAAATAGTGCCTGCCGGGATCGGTGGTTTCCGAATACCAGTTCTCCTGTCCGTATATTGCCGGAGGTATGTCCTGCCCACCGAAAAAGATGATCCCCACAGAGTTCATGAAGATTTTCCTGAAGTCATCACTGCAGCCATTGTCGCGATAAACCGTCTCCTCTGTAAGGGCTCCCCTTACCTGGTGCAGGTGAAAAGCGGTCAGGCTGTTCTCTTTTATATGTTCGGCTGCCTTGCTGAAGTCATATTCCTGGCTTGAATGATATACTCCAACGAACTCGACAAGGTTCAGGTCAATATCCAGTATCCCGTTGTCAAGCAGGAACTTGACCACTCCTATATTCCCGGCTGTGGGATTGACCAGGATTACGTATTTCTTCTCCTTGCTGAACTCTTCCCTGAAAAAGTTCTGTGCGGTGACGGAGAAGACAACGGCCAGAAGGGATAGTGTAATGATCAGTTTTTTCATTGCAGAGGTTTTTACCGGGTAACAGATATAACTACTGATGTAAATCAGGACAAATTTAATTCTTATTCAGTGACAATACGTTCTTCTTGTTTAAGGTATGCGGTTTTGGGGTTGTCTTTGTTAAAAGAAACCATCATGCCGAAAACTTCGGGTACCTGTTGAGCAAGACGGATCAGGATGTCTGCCGGTATGGTCGTCCGGCTGAACGGCACTGCTTTCACATACTCCTGTATATCTCCTGCGGTTCGTCCGTACTTGTAATCATACGTGAATGAACCGTCCTCCCGAAGTTGCACGCTCCTGTTACGAAGATTTGGCACACTGACATAAAACTCACCTCCTCTGCTGACACCTGTGTTAATCAGGTTATGTGATGTAAGGTATTCATGAAGCTGATTGGCAACTACTTCGGCCGGATTAACAATAATGAGATCTTCAGCTATCAACGACCTGTAGATGTATTCCCCGTTCTCTGTGTAGTCTCTCAGCCGGTTGAATTCCTGCCGGAAGGTCTCAGTGAAGAAGGGATAGTGGGTGCAGGCAAGAACGACTGAGTTGAGGGGCAGGACTCCTTCACTGTTCCTGATCTTTTCCATGACCGAGACCACATGGAAGGCTATGTAGTTCTCCACCGAATTGATCTGGATGTTTTCAGGTTCAGAAGGATCACCCTCAAAGAGAAGCGCACCTTCAGCAGTGTCGAAATCATATCTCTGCCAGAGCTTCAAATCAATTTTCAGGTCTCCTTCGGATTTATCAGAGGGTCCCTTGTAATCCGCACGAGGAGTGTGGGCTTTCCTGTCGATGGCATCACGACTACCGTCAATTGCTTCGGCAATGCCGATTCCCGCCTGCTGGAATACCTTTATGATCTCCTCCTGGCCGTCTTCCCTGTTTTTCGATAAAATGGCCCTGGGAAATGCTCCTGACTTGACGGTGCCGTCTGTGGCCATGACGGCAATACTGCCATCTTCTCCCGGGGAAAAGTTGCCGAAAGCCCCGGTCGCCCCCGCGTCTACCACTCCGATTACCCCGATGTCAAGTCCTGCTTCTGCCAGGAACTGCCTGACAGTATCAAGTGCAAAGGCGGTTGCAGTGTTGCAGGCTATCACTATTGCCTTGACAGGATGCTTGTCAGACCGGCTCCGAAGCGCCTCTCCGGAACGGTAGTATCTGTTGCCGAGAAGGAACTGCACATCCTTGATCACATGTTCAATCAGCAGGTCGGTGTTGTTTTCCAGCGAATAGCTTCCATATGGCATGTTGGCGAGGTCACCGTGATAAATGAACGATTCATTTGCCAGCCCTTCGTGGCGTACTATGTCAGCCAGGACGGAGAGTCCTCC
>CAYYEH010000002.1:0-56574 GCA_964470815.1 uncultured Rikenella sp. | reverse complement strand
ATTCATTTGCCAGCCCTTCGTGGCGTACTATGTCAGCCAGGACGGAGAGTCCTCCCGTACCTGAATCAAATACCCCAACCGGGAGTGAGGCATCATTTCCCGGATAATTACTGAAATCAACATAGTAAAAGCTGTTCCTGTGATGCAGCATTGCATCCGTTATGTTGTCAGGTCTGCTGCATGAAATACAGAGCATGTTAAGGAGAAGGACGGCAAGGATTAAGGTTTTCAGCACCGGATTTTTCATGTCTGGAATAGCTTCACTTGTTTGGTCAGTGTGAATTTAGCATCAAAAGAGGATAATCGCAATTACTTCTGTTGTAGAACCATAAAATGATCACAGATTGTGGTCCCGCTATCCCTGCATGTTTTTTCGGGACTCCTGACCAATACCCTGTGACGAAAAATTCCTTGTGTCCGGATACTTGTATTATTAAAACCATTATTTTTGTTTCGTCATTTCCCGAAATGAAATGGAGGCAGAGAGGTTAAGAAAAAGAAAATACTATACTGATGACCAGGAGAAACTGGCGAGGTATGCGAAGGCCCTGTCACATCCTGCAAGGGTTTTCGTTATGGATTTTCTTGCAAATAATCTGGATAAATGCTGTTACAGCGGGGATATGGCGGAAGAATTGCCGATTGCCCGGTCGACACTTTCCGAGCATCTTAAGGAGTTGAAGAGAGCCGGGCTGATCCAGGGAGAGATTAATCCGCCATATATTAAATATTGTATAAACCGTGAGAACTGGCATGAGGCGAAGGTTCTGCTGAACAGGTTTTTCAAAAGGTAAAAAATTTGAAATAACATTTCGACGTTTTACGAAATAAACGGGTTATAAAAAATGGAAATCAAGATTCTGGGGCCCGGGTGCCCCAAATGCAAAACCCTGGAGAAACTTACACGTGAGGTGGTTGATAAGAGCGGTATTGATGCCAGTGTCACAAAGGTGGATGATATTGTTGCGATCATGAATTACGGAGTGATGACTACCCCGGCGCTGGTTATTGACGAAAAGGTTGTGGTGAAGGGAAGGGTGCCATCGGCGGAAGAAATACTGAAACTGATAACCACATAAGAGAGTACCGATATGAAGAAGTTACTTCCGGTTTTGGCTGTTGTTGCGATAGCTGCGGCAGCAATTGCGATTTTCGCTTTCAGGGGAGGTGATAAACGGGTGAAAGGGGATACCTCCGGGATTTCAACAGATAAGGTGGAAGTGATTTATTTTCATCTGACCCGTCGATGCGTTACATGTCAGGCAGTTGAGAAAGTCGCCATGGACGCGGTGAATGAGCTATACCCGGCGGAGGTCGAAAAGGGAACGGTTGTTTTCAGGTCGCTCAACATTGAAGACAAGTCTTCGGAAGCCGACGCTAAAAGAGTAAATGCCACCGGGCAGTGCCTGCTGATTGTCAGCGGAGATACCAGGATTGATCTTACCAGCGAAGGCTTCATGAATGCACGTAGCAATCCGGAAAAACTTAAGGAAGAGATAAAGAAAGCGGTTGACCCGTTGCTTAAGGCATTAACAACCAGCTGATGGAGATTCTGCAGAAGATACTGGAGAACTCACAGTATTCATTCCTGACGGCGGCAATCCTGGGGTTGATGACTGCCATCAGTCCCTGTCCGCTGGCAACCAATATTTCGGCCATTGGCTATATCAGTCGTGATCTGGACGACAGGAGGAGGGTCTTCCTCAACGGACTTGTATATACCCTGGGGCGGGCGATAACCTATGTCGGGATTGCCCTTATCATCTTCTTCGGCGCCAGTCAGATGGATATTTCCGGCTGGTTCCAGCGATGTGGAGAGAAGATCCTCGGTCCGGTGCTGATAATCATCGGCTTCTTCATGCTTGATTTCATTGGGTTTAAGTTGCCAGGATCAATGGGTTCATTCACGGAAAGAATCGGAGAGAAGGGGCGGAAAAGCTATCTGAACACACTTCTGCTCGGGATCCTGTTTGCCGTGGCCTTCTGCCCCTACAGCGGAGTTCTATATTTCGCAATGCTTATCCCTATGACTGTTGCAAGTGCCGAAGGATTGTATCTGCCACTGGTTTTTGCGATAGCAACAGGTATCCCGGTGATTATCTTTGCTTGGCTGCTGGCCTATGCGGTAGGCAATGTCGGTAAGGTTTACAGTCGGCTGAAGTCCTTTGAGCTATGGTTCAGGAGGGTGGTGGCTGTACTATTCATCGGGGCAGGTATATGGTATGTTTTTTCAGTCTGGTTTTAATTTTTTTAATTATGTATTTCGTGATTCAGCGAAATGATTGATTTTAATCTGATATGGAGTCAAGGAAGGAGTTAAAGATCCTGCTGTGGATCATTGCGGTTTTTGTTTTTGCGTTTTTCATGCCGATAGAGAGCGCACGTTTCAATACTGCCATTGCAGCTACTTTCGATCTGGTTAAGTGGTATGCAAGGGAACATGTTATTCTGTGTCTCCTGCCGGCCTTTTTCATTGCAGGTGTCATTTCGGTTTTTATCAGTCAAGGTTCGGTAATAAAGTATTTTGGGGCAAATGCGAAAAAATGGCTGGCCTACTCCGTGGCTGCCGTTTCAGGTACTATACTGGCGGTATGCTCCTGCACAATACTGCCGCTATTCTCAAGCATTCACAAGCGCGGGGCAGGCCTTGGCCCGGCTATTGCTTTCCTTTACTCCGGACCGGCCATAAACATACTGGCGATCATTCTCACTGCCCGTATCCTCGGATTTGAGATGGGGGTTGCCCGTGTCATCGGGGCTGTTCTGTTCAGCATTGTTATAGGGCTGATAATGTCAGTGATATATCGCAAGGAGGAAATGCTGAAAAAGGAGGATCAGATGCATATTGTTGCTCCCCCGGAGAAGAGGCCCATGTGGCAGACAATGACACATTTCTTTACGCTGGTGCTGATCCTTGTATTTGCCAACTGGGGCAGTCCGGTTGCTGATGTTACATCAGGTGCCTGGTACTATATCTTTTCATACAAATGGTATATAACGGGATTTTTCAGCCTGGTGCTGGCATGGTCACTGATAAAAATCCTTAAAATCAAGTGGCAGTGGGTACTCGCTGCTTTAGTTATAACGGTTCTTTCAGTGTTTTTGTCCAACTCCATTATCGAAAGCGCGAAGCTGAGACCGCTGGTACCGATGGTAGTGGGTATCGCAGCCCTGAGTGTTATCACCCTTTACGATAAAAGGGATCAGGAGAACCGTGAGTGGACCCTCTCCACATGGGGATTTGCCAAACAGATTATCCCGCTGCTGGGAATTGGGGTTGTCATAGCAGGTTTCCTGCTCGGATCTACGCATGACGGCCGGAGCATCCCGGGTATCATCCCGAATGAATGGATAGGTAAACTGGTAGGAGGAAATTCAGTCTTCTCAAACTTCTTCGCCTCTGTAGTGGGAGCCTTCATGTATTTTGCCACACTCACCGAGGTTCCTATTTTGCAGGGCCTGATAGCCTCCGGGATGGGGAAGGGTCCGGCACTGGCACTCCTGCTGGCAGGACCTTCGCTCTCGCTGCCCAATATGCTGGTAATAAGGGGTATAATCGGTACTCAGAAAACAGCTGTTTATGTGATGCTTGTCGTAGTAATGGCGACAGTGTCCGGGCTGGTTTACGGAGCGCTTTTCTAAAGGGCATTATGCCTAAGATAATAGCGAATTACAGATGGCAGATATTGAATTAAACATAAATATTTAAGACACTGACAATCAGGCCTTATGGCCTTCAGGTCCTGAGACTTCAGACTTGATTAATCATAAAGTAATATGGGCATAATGAAAATACTGATTCTCTGTACGGGTAACAGTTGCCGCAGCCAGATGACTCATGGCTTCCTGCAGTCGTTTGATGAAAACCTTTTTGTAAGGTCAGGTGGAACGGAGCCTGCAGCCAGGATAAACCAGAAAGCCGTTGAGGTGATGGCTGACCTGGGGATTGATATAAGCCATCATACTCCACACCTTGTTGATGAATATCTTGATGAGGAGTGGGACTATGTGATCACTGTATGTGATCATGCCAATGAAACATGTCCGGCATTTTTCGGCATGGTAAAGAACAGACTCCATCTCGGATTTGAGGATCCCTCACATGCCACCGGCACACCGGAGTTCATCCATGGTGAATATATAAGGATACGCGATCAGATTCGTGAGACATTCCTCCAGTTTTATAACGAATACATCTGTAACAAGTCATGAATCCCGAAGAACTGAAACTTATTGTACAGGAGAAGTACGGAAAAATAGCATCGTCGGATGAGGCTGCATCCGGCTCCTGCTGCTGTACGCCCGGGTATTGCTCATCAGAAAAGATAAGTACCTTCAATGAAAGTTATCATCATCTCGACGGGTATGTTCCTGACGCTGATCTGTGCCTTGGATGCGGTGTGCCGGTTGATTATGCGGATATCCGGCAGGGTGACCGTATTCTTGATCTTGGAAGCGGTGCCGGAAACGACTGCTTCGTTGCCAGGTCCCTGACGGGTGAGACAGGTCATGTGACAGGTATTGATTTTACAGAGCAGATGCTGTCAAAGGCAGAAGAGAACAGGAAAAAACTGGGGTACGCGAATGTAGAATTTCTGAGAGGAGACATTGAGGAGATGCCGCTACCTGACAACAGCTATGATGTAGTGCTCTCAAACTGTGTTCTGAACCTGGTCCCTGACAAGCAGAAGGCATTCAGCGAGATATTCAGGGTGTTGAAGAGCGGAGGACACTTCACAGTCTCTGATGTAGTTGTAATGGGAACACTGTCAGAAAAGGCCCGCTCCGATGCGGAACTTTATGCTGGTTGTGTTTCGGGTGCCTCGGCAATGGATGAATACATTGGATACATACGGGAGAGAGGTTTTTCAGATATCACCATTCACAAGCAAAAGAAAATTGAGATGCCGGACGATATTCTTGATCAGGCAGAAGATAATGATGCCACTGGTGTTTTCAGCATAACCCTATCAGCAAGCAAGCCCTGAATCATCGGCAGAAAATCACCCGGCACCATTCAAAATCATTCATGTAACACACAGCAAATCAATATCTCACCTCGCAAATCCCAATTCGCAAATCCCAATTCGCAAATCGCAAATCTCAAATCTCAATTCTATAATCCCAACCGCAATTCTCAAATCGCAAATCCCAATTCGCAAATCTCAAATCCCAAATCGCAATTCCAATCATGCCTTCAAAAAAACGACTCAAACTGCTTGACCGGTATCTCACCCTGTGGATCATCCTGGCTATGGCGGCCGGAGTGATTATCGGGTGGATCAGCCCGGCAATTGCCGGATTCTGGAACACTCTTTCCAGCGGAACGACCAATATACCAATTGCCATAGGCCTGATAGTGATGATGTATCCGCCTCTGGCCAAGGTGAAATATGAAGAGTTGGCTGATGTGTTCAGGAACACCCGTGTGCTCGGTCTTTCACTTGTGCAGAACTGGATAATCGGGCCGGTACTGATGTTCCTCCTGGCCATCCTGTTTCTCCGGTTCAACATTGACTATATGTACGGGCTGATACTTATCGGCCTGGCACGGTGTATTGCGATGGTGATTGTGTGGAACGACCTGGCGAAGGGCGATACCCAGTATGCAGCAGGTCTCGTTGCCTTCAACTCAATCTTCCAGGTGCTCTTCTTCTCGGTATATGCCTGGTTTTTTATTGCTGTCCTTCCGGGGTGGTTCGGGCTCCCGGTGAATGATGCAGTTGAACAGATCACTATAGGGCAGATAGCAGAAAGCGTCTTCATCTACCTCGGGATACCCTTCATCGCCGGGTTTCTGACACGCTACATCATGATCAGGGTGAAGAGCAAGGAGTGGTACCATTCGAAATTCATACCGAAGATAAGCCCGCTCACTCTGATTGCATTGCTCTTTACAATTTTCGTAATGTTCTCGCTTAAAGGTGAGTATATCGTCAAAATTCCTCTTGACGTAGTCAGGATAGCCATTCCGCTCGTGATCTATTTTATCGTAATGTTTTTTGTCTCATTTTTCATGAGCAGGAGGGCGGGGGCAAACTATGAACAGACGACAACGCTGTCATTCACGGCAGCAAGCAATAATTTCGAACTGGCTATTGCTGTTGCCATTGCTGTTTTCGGGATTAATTCGGGTGAAGCCTTTGCTGCCGTGATCGGCCCGCTGATTGAGGTACCCGTGATGATTGCACTGGTCAATGTGGCCCTGCATTTGAAAACGAGGTATTTCAGGCCTGAAGAAAGCTGAAATTTTCGTAAACGGGTATCAATGAATTTTCTGACGGCAGCAGACCGGATTGAAAGCCGAAATCAGGGCAGACTGATACAGTTGATCCATTCACGGTGCAACAGGGATGAGGGCAGTTGAAATTATCACCGGCGAACCTGTTGATCGCTGGCAAAATCACCAGCTAATCAATTGCACATTTCTCATTTTTTCCTGAATATCCGTGGGAAGAATTTCGGCACCTCTTTCTGATATGCGGAGTATTGCGGGTATTTGCTGCTGCTGATGTTCTCCGTCATTATTGAACTGCCAATGAAGATGATCACAAGCAGCACCGGGCCGAGCAGGGTTAAGTTAATCCATTTGCCGGAGGCAGCCACTCCGAAGAGGTAGAAGCTGATCCAGATAGCCTGCTCCGAGGTAAAATTCGGATGCCGTACAAATTTCCAGAGCCCCTCGGTCAGGAACCCCTTTTTCAATGAATCATTGTATATCTGCGGATAACCTGACGAGTTTCGTTTAAGTGTCTGAAATCTGAACTGCTGGTTATCAGCGACCGTTTCTGTAACAAGGAAGGCAAGCATCAGCACTGCCGCAACAATATCTATGGCTGCCAGAGGAGTGCCGGAATGAAGCGCGGCAAGCAGAATCGGTGTTGTGAACAACAGTATTATGATATTCTGATACAGGGAGATGAATAAGAGATTGAATAATCCGAACCTCAGCCTGCCTTTGAGTGCGGAGCTTTCCCGGAGTATCTTCCACCGGTAATCTTCCTCACCCCTCCATGGGATGATATTGTAGCCCCCTTTCCGGTAAAAATTATAACTGAGGCGTAATCCCCAGAGTGTAACCAGCACGGCCATTATGATCGTTCTGGCCGAAGGGAAGGCGGCTGCCGTAACCCAGCTGTAGGCAGGAGGGAGCAGGCTCCAGAGCTTGTCAACCTGGCTGTAGTTGCCGGTTATCTCGCTTACTATGAAACAAAGCAATGCAACAATGGTCATAATGCTGAACCAGGTGCTTACAATACCCTGGAATCCTGGATCAAAGCCGGAAAGAAAACCAGGAGAGACCTGAATGGCTGTCAGAAAGTTCATGGCAGAACATATTATCGGTTCCAAATATGCAATAAATGTTTCTTTCCCAGAACAACACCCAAAATAAAAGTAAAAGAATATGATGTAGGATTACTGACGGGCCTTGGCCGGCGAGGGTTTCATATCCATTTTCTTTGACAGGATGTCATTTCCGGTAATGATTTTTTTGTTAACTTTATGTAATCTGCTAACAAAAGTATTTTAATGGATATGTTCCGCTTAAATTGCCATTCTGGTGTTGCCGTCAGTGCGATACTCGCTTTGTTTATGACATCACCATTGAACAATCCGGCGCATGGCCAGGTAACTTACAGGAATGATTTTGTCACAATAAGTTGAGAGGCACCAGTTCCCAGGCTGAATGGAATGGACCTTGGGGTAGTGTTTGACCGGGAGTCATGGCAGAAGGGATTTATTTCGGTGTTTAAGTAAATGAAAATCAATGTCTGACGATCCCGGT
Source organism: uncultured Rikenella sp. (assembly GCA_964470815.1). GTDB lineage: Bacteria > Bacteroidota > Bacteroidia > Bacteroidales > VadinHA17 > SR-FBR-E99. The sequence goes on along the minus strand of CAYYEH010000002.1, from coordinate 48,788 downwards.
GCCCTGAAGCACAAGCTAATACTATAGAGAATTGTTATATTCATGAGAAACATATTAATCGTTATTATGACCATAATGGTGGCAGCCTGCAACAAACCGACGCCCGTTGTCTCCTCAGGAAAAATTGAAAGACTGCGTGATTTCAAATCTTCGTTTGTGGATCCTAGGAACGTTGACATCTGGCTTCCTGCCGGATACAACCCATCATCAGGTTATGCAGTGATTTACATGCATGACGGCCAGATGCTTTTTGACAGCACAAAAACCTGGAACGGACAGGAATGGAAAGTTGATGAGGTTGTTTCGGAACTGATCAGCAGCGGGGGGATTAAGCCATGCATTGTGGTTGGTATCTGGAACAATGGTGATTTCAGGCATACGGAATACTTTCCTGAAAAAGCCCTTGAAGGGCTTGGTGAAGAGGATCGGGGTGAAGTTGTCCGGAATTTTCTGAAGGACAAGCCACTGGCTGATGAGTATCTCAGATTTATCACGGAGGAGCTGAAGCCATACGTTGATTCAAATTATTCTACATTGACAGGCCCTGAGAATACGATCATCATGGGTTCGAGCATGGGCGGTTTGATCTCTCTGTATGCGCTTTGCGAGTATCCTGGAATATTCGGACGTGCCGGCTGCCTTTCAACGCACTGGCCGATGATAAACCCTGACTCGACGTCAGAGGCAACGGAAATCCCTGTTGTAGTCGGGATGCGAAAATACCTTTCAGAAAATCTTCCTGACCCGGAAGGGCACAGGATATGGTTTGATTACGGGACTGCCACTCTTGATTCTTTTTACGAGCCACATCAGTTATTGGTTGATGAGATCATGATCAGCAGAGGTTACGGGACTGCAAGCTGGGAAACACGAAAGTTTGAAGGGACTGATCATTCAGAGAAATCATGGTCTGAGAGGCTTGACATCCCCCTGGTCTTTCTCCTGGGTGAATCTGTAAATCCGGCAGAGTGAATCAGTGCAGTCTGCCCCGATTCAGTTAATCTGATTCAGGTATGGTGGTGTTTCAGTTTCTCTCCGAGGAAACCGGCGGTATATGATTTTTCGCAAAGAGCCAGTTGCTCGGGTGTGCCCTCGAATACCACATAGCCTCCTTTTTCACCGCCTTCAGGGCCGAGGTCTATAACCCAGTCTGAGCATTTTATCACTTCCACGTTATGTTCTATGAGTATAACCGAGTGCCCGTGTTCAACCAGCGCATTCAATGATTTCATCAGTTTGCTGATATCATGAAAATGGAGGCCGGTTGTAGGCTCGTCGAAGATGAACAGCATTCTCTCGGTGCTCTTTTCCTGGCTCAGGTAAAATGCCAGCTTGACACGCTGGCTCTCACCGCCGGAGAGAGTTGAGGACGACTGTCCGAGCCTCACATATCCAAGGCCCACTTCTGCCAGGGGGCGAAGTTTCGCAGCAATTCTTAGGCATGTTTTGTCCTTGCATTTGCTGAAGAATCCGATGGCTTCATCGATAGTCATTTCGAGGACCTCGTAGATATTCCGGCCATTGAATCTTACATCCAGGATGTCTCTTTTGAACCGCATTCCCTTACAGGCTTCGCATGTCAGTTCCACGTCGGCCATGAACTGCATTTCCACCCTGATGACTCCTTCTCCCTGGCACTCTTCGCACCGTCCGCCTTCAACGTTAAAGGAGAAGTGTGCTGGCCTGAATCCGGCCTGAACGGCTGCCTGCTGTTCTGCATACAGTTTGCGAATATCGTCAAAAGCCTTCAGGTAGGTGACAGGGTTTGAACGGCTTGATTTGCCGATCGGGTCCTGGTCAATCAGTTCAGTGGCGGTAATGCTGGTCAGATCACCCTCCAGGGCTGCAAAGCGGCCGGGCCTTATGCCGGTGCTTCCAAGCCTGGCTGAGAGGGCATTAAAGAGGATGTCATGCACCAGGGTGCTTTTACCTGAACCGCTTACCCCTGTTACCGTTGTAATCGTGCGGAGGGGGAACCTGACATCAATATCCTTCAGGTTGTTTTCCCGGGCCCCCCTTATGCCTATGTAACTGTGCCATTTCCGGCGGATGGCAGGGGTCTCGATGCGCATAGCACCGGTCATGTAGGCAGCAGTGAGCGAGCTGCTCTTTTCCGGGAAACTGACACTGCCCTGGTAGATTACCTCACCACCGTGGATTCCTGCTGCAGGACCCATATCGATGATCTGGTCTGATGCTTTTATGACCTCCTCCTCGTGTTCGACCACGATAACTGTATTTCCCAGGTCACGCAGTTCCTTCAGTACGTTGACCAGCAGCGCTGTGTCGCGAGGATGAAGCCCGATGCTGGGCTCGTCAAGGATATAGAGTGAGCCTACGAGGCTGCTGCCGAGGGATGTCGCCAGATTAATCCTTTGTGATTCGCCTCCGGAGAGTGTGTTAGAGAGTCTGTCGAGAGTGAGGTAGGAGAGGCCTACATTCACCAGGAAACCGAGACGCTGCTGTATCTCCTTCAGGAGACGGCCGGCTATCTCCTTCTCTTCACCGTTAAGTACCAGTTGGTCGAAGAAACTGTGCGCTTCACTTACAGGCATGGAGGTGATCTCGGTTATTGACCTGCCACCCACCTTCACATAACCCGCCTCCCTGCGTAAACGGTTACCCTCACATGAGGGGCATGTTCGTTTACCCCTGTAACGGCTCAGCAGAACCCTGTACTGTATTTTATACTTTTTCTCTTCAAGATGCTCAAAGAAGCGGTTCAGGCCGAAGAAGTACCTGTTGCCGTTCCAAACCAGTGCCTTCTGGTCAGGAGTGAGCTTATACCAGGGTTTGTGAATGGGGAAGTCAAACCTGTCTGCACTGAAAATGAGCCTCTCCTTCCACTGTCTCATCGTCTCTCCCCTCCAGCATGCTATTGCATCATCATATACGGAGAGGTTCTCATCGGGAATAACCAGGTTTTCATCAATGCCGATGATTTTTCCATAGCCCTCGCAGACAGGGCATGCTCCCAGCGGCGAGTTAAAGCTGAACAGGTGTTCATCAGGCTCTTCGAAAGTAATGCCGTCCTCCTCGAATCTGTCGGAGAATCTAATTGTCTGGGCAGTCTCTTCGTCAGTCACGGTGAGACTGATCTCACCCCTTCCCGTCAGGAACCCGGTCTGCACGGAGTCAGCTGCGCGGCTGAGGTCTTCATGGGTGTTGCCGGCGGCGAACCTGTCGATTATGATGTCTGCTGTCCGCAGTGTTCCCATTAATTCAGCCGAGCCTTCCTCATCAAGTCGTACCATGCCCTTTTCAGTGCTGATGCGGTTGTACCCCTGCTGGATGAGAAACCTGGTGAACTCAGCCGGATTTACATTTTCCGGCACAGCCAGGGGAGCTGTCAATACCACCCGCGTGCCCGGAGTCAGGGTGGCGATGTAGTTCACCACGTCATCAACGGTATGGCGGCGAACCTCCCTTCCTGATACGGGGGAGATGGTCCTCCCTACCCGGGCCCATAACAGCCTGAGGTAATCATGTATCTCGGTTGAGGTGCCAACCGTTGACCTCGGATTCCGGGTATTGACCTTCTGTTCAATGGCAATGGCGGGTGGAATGCCATTAATGAAATCAACATCGGGTTTGTTCATCCTCCCAAGGAACTGCCTTGCATAGGAAGAGAGACTCTCAACATACCGTCGCTGCCCTTCCGCATAGATGGTATCAAATGCCAGAGAAGACTTCCCTGACCCGGAGACCCCGGTGATGACCACGAGGCTGTTCCTTGGTATCGAGAGGGAGATTTCCCTGAGGTTGTGAACACGCGCTCCCTTTATCTCAATGTTACCCTTCATTCAGCCTCCGTTGATAAGTTGGCAAAATTAATCATTTTGAAATTACTATTTTTTGTTTTCTTTGTCTGCTTCAGAAATGAAACAAACCGGGAACTGATCCCGTATAAGCCAACAGTTAACAGGAAAAAACAACAACGCAACAAAGGAGGGCCGCCTATCGTATAACTCTACCCGGAACCAAAACGAGTGTAAGTTATGAAGAGCAAAATGACCGATTATGAGCTTATTGCAAGCTTCATGAGCGGTAACGAGAGAAGCATAGAGCTGCTCATCCTGCGTCACAAAAGTAAAGTCTATTCTTATATCAGCCTTTACATCCGAAACCGAGATCTGGCAGATGACATCTTCCAGGACACATTCCTGAAAGTGGTACAGTCAATAAGGGCTGGCCGTTACCAGGACGACGGTAAGTTTATTTCCTGGGTGATGAGGATAGCCCACAACCTTATTATTGATCACTTCAGGCACGAAAAGCAGATGGGGATAGTCCTCAATGATGATTATGAAACAGACCTGTTCAACTCCAGGAGGCTGACTGATGACAACGTGGAGGATGTGATGGTACGCCGCCAGGTAATGCGTGATGTAAGGCGCCTTATCAACGGCCTGCCCGAGGATCAGCGCGAGGTGGTCATCATGAGGCATTATGCGGGAATGAGCTTCAAGGAAATAGCTGACATGACGGGAGTGAGCATCAACACTGCACTGGGACGGATGAGGTATGCCCTCATCAACATGCGGAAAATTATGACGGAAAAAAATATAACCCTTTCAATCGGCTGATACAATTTTTTGAGTAAGAGGGCGTTTTTCTCATATGAGAACAGAAACGCCTATGGATAAGAATTCTACCCTCTTACTTTCATATTTTGAAATCACCAATACCCCGTCAGACCTTATAGCAGACGCTTTCGGCATTGACGCCGCCCTGAGCGTTCTTCTGCCTGACATGGATGATGTGCCTTCAGAGGAGGTGATTGCCAGCCTGTTCGAGAAGATCAGGAAGGGGGCGGTGCACTGAACGACTTTCCTCAATTTTTAGATAGTTAGTCGGGGAACCGGCAGGTAAATCCTGTCCGGTTCTCCCTTTATATGATGGCTGTCATGCTCCTTCTACCATGATTTTTTTACCTTAGCGCCACCCAATTCAAACATTTATGAAAAGAACGATTGTCTATTTAACTGCACTGATGACCATGCTGTGGTCGTGTACCTCAAAACAGGAAAAGATGGAGAACAGGATGAAGGATTTCATTGTCTCTTATGAGAAAATGATAATTCCTCTGTATAAGGAATCAGCCCTTTCATCATGGGATGCCAATGTAACAGGCACCGATGATGCATGGGCAAGAAGTGAAAAAGCCTCATTGGCTTATATCAGTTACTTTACCGATAAGGAGGCATTCGCCGAACTTAAGGAACTGAAGGGATCCGGAATGGTTAAGGATCCGTTGCTTGCGAGGCAGCTTGACGTTATCTACAACCAGTTTCTTTCCGGCCAGGTTGACACTGCTCTTCTTGCCGGGCAGGTCAGGATGGAAACGGAGATAACCAGGAAATTCAACTCATTCAGGGCTGACGTCAACGGAAAGATGCTGAGTGACAATGAGGTGGAGAATATCCTCCGTAACTCGGCCAACTCCGGCGAGCTTAAAGCAGCATGGGAAGGTCATAAGATGATTGGTCCGGTTGTGGCTGCTGACATCATCGAGCTGGTGAAACACAGGAACAGGATAGCACAGGAGCTGGGATTCAGCAATTATCACCAGATGAGCCTGAAGCTTTCAGGACAGGATCCTGAGGAGGTGACCATGATTTTTGATGAGCTTGACAGCCTGACAAGAGGGGCATTTGCAGCCCTTAAGGGTGAGATAGACAACTACTATTCAAAACGTTACGGCATTCCGGCTGCTGACCTGATGCCATGGCATTACCAGAACAGGTATTTCCAGGAGGCACCGGAAATTTATCCTGTTGATTTTGACAGGTACTATGAAGACAAGGACATTGTTAAGCTGGCAGCTGATTACTACTCTTCCATAGGTCTGCCGGTTGATTCCATCCTGGCCAGGAGCGATCTTTATGAAAAGCCGGGTAAAAACCAGCACGCATTCTCAACTGACATAGACAGGGAGGGTGATGTCCGCACTCTTGACAACATCAGGCCCGATTCTTACTGGATGAACACAATCATGCATGAGCTTGGTCACGGAGTCTATTCTTACTACAATGACCGGTCTCTTCCCTTTGCACTCAGGGATGCAGCACATACCTTCACCACCGAAGCGGTGGCCAACTATTTCGGCAGGCTGGCAACCAATCCGGAATGGATGCAATATATGGGCATTATCACAGCTGAAGAGGCTGAAAAGATCGGTGAAGACGCCTTCAGCGCCTTCAGGCTCCAGCAACTTGTATTCAGCCGCTGGGCACAGGTAATGTACAGGTTTGAGAAAGCCATGTATGAGAACCCTGATCAGGATCTCAACCAGCTTTGGTGGGACATTGTTGCGAAGTTCCAGATGATGCAGAAACCGGAAGGACGTGACATGCCTGACTGGGCCACCAAGATTCATGTAGCGCTTTATCCCTGTTATTATCATAACTATCTTCTGGGTGAACTCCTGGCCTCCCAGCTCTCTGCATATATCACCGGCACGGTTGTAAAAGGTGATACAGCGGAGGATATGAAGGCCATGGGTGAATTCTTTAAAACCAGGGTCTTTATGCCAGGGATGCGGTATGAGTGGAATGATATGATTGAAAAGGCAACAGGTGAAAAGCTGACGGCAAAATACTACGCTGCACAGGTTGTGGGTGAGTAATAATTAAAACAACATACACATGAGAAAAATTATTTTCCTTATGGCCCTGGTAATGACAGCATGTTCGACTCCCGTTAAAAAAGGAGGTGATCCAGCAACAACCTTTATCGGTGAAACGGTGATTAAGGCAACGATTGACCGTGTGGTGGAAGAGCAGCCCGCTGCAGACAAACATCTTCTCGAAAAGGGAGTGCGCCATGCTGCCTCTCTCTGGCGCGAAGAGGACGGCACAGCTGCAGAATTCAGCGAATTCGTCTCTGCCAACTATATTTCTGACCCTGAGAATCGAAGGACGGTATTCATTAAAATCAGCAATTACCTTGAGTCCCTGGCCGGAAACTTGAATGAAATAACCCTGGATCTCAGAAAGGTCCTTGATGAAGCTGCCGGTGAGATAGACGAGATAGACCGTATGTTCGGAAATTACTCTGTAGGTTCGCACTTGCAGTCTGATTTCTATGCAAACAGGATCGCCTTTGTGGTAGCTCTGAATTTCCCGTACTACACTCTTGCCGATAAGGATGAACTGGGAGGCGGATGGAGCAGGGAACAGTGGGCTATGGCCAGGCTTGGAGACCAGTTTATTTCACGTGTTCCGGCAGAACTGAACCAGGCTGCAAACACGGCAGTGGGGAATGCGGAAATGTATATTGCGGATTACAATATATATATGGGCAAGCTCAGAACCGATGACGGCAGACAGCTTTTCCCGGAAGACATGGTGCTGCTCTCTCACTGGAACCTGCGTGATGAAATAAAGTCAAATTATGCTGACAGGGAAAACGGGAACGAGAAACAGGAAATGATCTACCGGGTTATGGAGCGGATAATCAGGCAGGAGATCCCCGGTGTGACAGTAAACAGTCCGGATTATGAATGGGCACCATTTTCCAACAGAGTCACAAAGGACGGCGCTGTAGCTGAGGCAAAGGCAGAGCCTGATACAAGATACTCTCATGTAATAAACATATTCAACGCGTGGAAGGCACTTGATCCCTACTACCCGGGAATGAACAGTGCAATAATGAGGAGCTTCTCAGGAGGGATGGAGATTTCAGCGGAAGATGCTGCCGCCCTCTTTGGTGAGTACCTGAGTTCAGCACAGCTCAAACAACTGGCAGGTATTATCAGGGAAAGACTCGGACGCGATCTCAGACCCTATGATATCTGGTATGATGGTTTTAAATCAAGAAGCACCATTTCGGAGAGCATGCTTACGGCAAAGACTTCTGCACTCTATCCTGACCCTGCGGCTTTCAGGGCCGGCATGCCTGCAATCCTGGTCAAACTTGGATGGTCACCCGAGAGGGCAAAGTACCTTGCTGACAAGATTGTGGTTGACCCTGCAAGAGGCTCCGGACATGCATGGGGTGCAGCAATGAAGGGAGCTGTATCTCACCTCAGAACCCGCGTCTCAGGCAAGGGGATGGACTATAAGGGTTATAACATCGCAGTTCATGAGTTTGGCCATAACGTGGAACAGACTATATCGCTGTACGATGTGGATTATTATACACTTTCAGGAGTACCCAACACCGCTTTTACAGAAGCCACGGCATTTCTGTTCCAGGATCGTGACCTTATGCTGCTTGGAATCAATGATGAAAACCCTGCGAAAGAGAAGCTGCAGACGCTTGATGCAGCCTGGTCACTCATGGAGATAATGGGTGTAAGCATGGTTGAGATGGAGGTCTGGAAATGGTTGTATGAGAATCCGGCAGCAACACCGGCGCAGCTTAAGGAAAAGACAGTGGCCATTGCCGTTGATGTGTGGAACAGGTATTTCGCACCGGTTCTCGGAGTAAGCGATTCACCGCTTCTGGCTATATATTCGCACATGATAAACGGACCGCTCTATCTCCAGAATTATGCATATGGCCAGATCATCCAGTTCCAGATTGAGGAGCACCTGAAGGGTAAGGATTTTTCTGACGAAATTGACCGGATGTACAGCATAGGTCGACTGACGCCGCACCACTGGATGAACCAGGCAGTGGGGACCGGAATTTCGCCGCAGCCCCTGCTCAGGGCTCTTGATGAGGCGTTGAAATGAGGAGGTAAACTGCTTATGCCTGCGGCCGGCATTGACTCAGACCTCCTGATAAGGCGCTGAAATGATAAAATAGCCTGTGGTTGCCAGGAAATTGCGGAGGAATGGTATTCTGCCGATTAGCTCCGGCAACAATCGGGGCTTAAGCCCAAACTTGACATCAAAGTTGGGGTTGATCAACCAGAGGGATTTTTTTAAAATGGAGAATCCCTCTTTTTTTATTATACGATAGAACCTTCCGAGGTTGATACCCGTATCCCTTATCTCCATCAGTCCTTCAATGCGTGCGGGGCTCTCACCGGCTGTTCGGAGAATAATACGGTACATGAAGCGTGGCAGAAGATGTATCCATGGCATCTTTGAGAGTATCCTGCTGTCACATACCTGCTGATGCCCGCCGAAGGGGTTATGCCATGGGGGGAAGGCAATGAACAAAACCCCTCCCGGTGCAAGGAGGTTCTTTACGAAGGCGATGAAGCGTCCCTGATCATGAATATGCTCAAATACGTCACGCATCATTATAAGGTCAAATTTACCGGCTGCAGAACAGTCGTATATGTCAGCGGCAATGAACTCCACCCTGTCACCGCCGGGGATGGAGGAGTAAAACCTCCTGGCATTATCTATCTTGTGTCCGGAAATATCTATTCCGGTGATGCGTGAACAGCCAGTTTCAAAAAACGGCAGAAGATTACCGCCCTCGCCACAGCCGATCTCCAGTACGGAGAGGGCAGGAGTGACCGGAATTATGCCAGTAATGAACGGAATAACATGCTTCCTGGTGGTGTGTGCCTGCTCCCTGAAATAGAGTTCCCTGTCGGTATGGCGCTCATGCATGAACCAAAAGTAATTTTTTTTTCTCTTTTTCTTGACTTTTATATTTTTATGTGATATCTTTGTGATATCATAATAATATCACATACCATGAAAGAAGAAAGAATTTTCAAAGCATCATCAGGTTACCTTTTCCTGATAATTAGCCTGCTCATTATTGCAGCATCAGTCTGGTTATTCATCGGTGAAGTATTCTGGCTCGGTGCAATAATGATTTTTGTGGGTCTGTTTGTCCTGGCAGGCCTGATGGTAGTAAACCCGAACGAGTCGATGGTTATGGTTCTGTTTGGTGCCTATCGTGGAACGGTTAAGAAGAACGGGTTCTGGTGGACCATACCTTTTTATGTAAGGAAGAAGATTTCGCTGAGAGCCCGCAACTTTGACAGTGAGCCTATCAAGGTGAATGACAAGAACGGAAATCCGATAAAGATCGGACTTGTCCTTGTATGGAAGGTTGAGGACACCTACAAGGCTGCTTTTGATGTTGACAACTATGAGCATTTTGTTCTTGTGCAGAGTGATGCTGCACTTCGTAAGCTTGCAGGTCTTTATCCGTATGACAACTGGGAGGGGCATGATGAGGAGATTACGCTTCGCAGCGGCGGTGAAGAGGTAAATGATGAGCTGGAGAAGGAGATCAGTGACAGGCTGAAGATTGCCGGCATAAACGTCATTGAGGCAAGGATCAACTACATAGCCTATGCTGAGGAGATTGCCGGAGCCATGCTTCGGCGCCAGCAGGCTGCCGCAGTTGTAGCGGCAAGGTTCAAGATTGTTGAAGGAGCTGTTTCGATGGTTGAAATGGCACTCGAGCAGCTTTCCGAGAAGCATATCATTGACCTTGATGAAGAGAAGAAAGCGGCTATGGTGAGTAATTTAATGGTGGTGCTGTGCGGCGACAAGGATCCGAATCCAATAATTAACGCCGGAACGCTGCATCAGTAGTCATGCAGAAGAAATCGTTCGTCATACGCATCGATCCGGATAAGCTGAGTGCCATTGAGAAATGGGCCTCTGACGAGTTTCGCAGCACCAACGGTCAGATTGAATGGATCCTTGACCAGGCACTGCGCAAGTCCGGCAGGCTTCGTGACAACAAGGAAAAACCAAACCAGAAGAAAGATGAAAAGTGAGATGCCGATGATAAAGTATACCTGCCCGAAATGCGGCAGCAGGAAATACAGGCTCAGTGAGATAAGGGTTGCATACAGTCTCTTTACCCAGCTGTTTGACATCCAGGCCAGGAAGTATACGGCCATGACCTGTGAGAAATGCAGTTATACCGAGTTTTACAATGTCCCGGCAAGGAAAATTACCAGTGTATTTGATTTCTTTACAAGTTCCTGATATCAGATATTTGCAAGACTGACGGAGCAGCAGGCAGCGATGCCTGCTGTTTCAGTTCTAAGCCGGCCGGTTCCCAGGTGGACCGGCTGAAAACCTGCACTGATTGCCGCCTTCACCTCTTCAGGGGTAAAATCGCCTTCGGGTCCTATGAGTATGATCACATCATCGCCGCGGTCAAAGGATTTTGTTATGGCCACTCTGTCAAATGAAGTGTCGCAGGTGGCAATAATCTTTTTACCTTCACATGCCCTGGAAAGGAACCGGCCAAGGGATTCTGGTTCTTCCAGCCCCGGGAGGAGGCAGCGGGCCGATTGTTTCATTGCCGCTATCATTATACCCTCCAGTCTCTCCTTTCTGATTTTCTTCTTCTCCGAGCGGTTGCAGATAACAGGTGTAATAACATCAATGCCTGTTTCTACCGCTTTTTCGATAAACCATTCAAGCCTGTCATCATTTTTCAGTGGTGATATGGCGATATGAAGCCTGTAAGTACGCAGTGACGGATCGCCTGTTTCAGATGTGACGGTAACGGTCATCCCTTTTGGGTCGTCTCCGGAGATCACCCCTTCATACAGGTTACCTTTCCCGTCGGTAAAGGTGATGCTGTCACCCGGTCTCATTCGCAGCACCCTCAGGCAGTGGACTGACTCCTCCCTGCTGAAGAGAGCCCTGCCGTCATACACCTCTGCCGAATAAAAAATCTGCATCCTGTAACATGTTTGCACAAATTTATAGATTTTAGCATTGGCAAAATCCATTCTTCGGGATAATGAGAATAGGAGTAATATCAGATACGCACGGTTGGGTTGACCCGGCTGTTTATGAGCACTTTGCCGGGGTTGATGAAATATGGCATGCCGGGGATGCCGGCACTGCGGATGTAATAACTGAACTGGAGACTTTCAGGCCTTTGCGGGCTGTATGGGGCAACATCGACGGTTTTGATGTCAGGAAGCTCACCAGGGAGTATCTGTTTTTCACTTCTGAAGGAAAGAAAGTTCTCATTATCCATATCGGTGGTTACCCCGGGCATTACTCACCACGGTCACAGGAACTGGTAAGGGAGCTGAAGCCAGATATATTTGTATGCGGGCATTCGCATATAGTGAAAGTGATGTATGACAGGGCAAACGGGATGCTTTGCATCAATCCGGGTGCGGCAGGCCGGACAGGAATGCACAAGGTAATGACCTTGCTTCGCTTCACGATAGATGAGGAGAAGATCAGTGACATGGAGGTAATTGAGTTCGGCGGCAGAGGCCGAAGCCAGGGTATCTGATCAATACTCGTCGAAACTGATGCCGCCGCTCTCCATCCTCCGGATGAACCGCTGCACCCTGTCGGGTACGCCCAGAATATATTCAAAACCAATTTTCGAATTGGCTTTGGGATCCCTGCGCATCTTCTCTTTCGTGTTGCTCAGAATATCATTGTAGGTCATGTTGGAGGAGTAACTCATGAGTATTCCCCTGAAGTAAGAGAACCAGTACCAGGTGTTGTCCCCGGCTTTCAGGTAAATATCGAGCAGATCTCCCGATCTTTTTCTCTGCAGTTCCACCCAGCCGTCAACAAATACGTTCAGCGGCTGATCACCAATGAACCCTATGCCGATCTTTCCCTTTGAAATGAATGAGAGGGTATTGGGATTCCACTGCAGGGTGACATCATTGAGCAGCAGTTGTGAGGTGTATTCCCTGGGCAATGACCTGGCAACTCCGAAGAGCTGTAACTCTTCATTCAGTTTCATGGCAGCCTCCTCTCCGAGCAGATCACGCATTGCCTTAAGATTGAATTCAGATGAGAGGCTGACCGTTCGTAATGTGGGGTTTGACCTTATATCATCAGCCATTGCCCTCAGGGCTTCCGGACTGAAATGAAATGATAATCCGAGGATGGCACGAGCCTCCACCCTTGAAGAATCAGTATTGTGAGTTATGTTGCCGGAACTGCTCACCTTAAGGAGGTCATAGTTAACCCCGAAATCGATCTTTCCCTCGCTGAGCAGCAGACACAGGTTCCTGTCAAATGTAACCATGTTTCCGTTCCTTTTCAGGTCAGCAAGCTTCTCCATTGAGGCTATACGGTACCTTCCGCTCCCCCTGTCATAGAACAGGTATCCCTCTGTGTTGAGAAGCGGGTTGTCACTCCATGATCTTCTTTCTGAGAGGAATGTGCCATAGACACCTGCAGAATCAAGTGTTACGAACGTACCGGAGAAGATCAGGTTGTCATTGATATCACGCGGTTTGCTGCTGATGGGAATAAGAACATTTTTCGGATCAATCCGGGAAGTGAATTTTACCGGGCGGCTGCTTATGTTTTCGCAATCAGTCACAATTCCTGCAGCACCGGTAAAGAGCAGATGCTCCATGTCAGACCTGAGGGTCACATCACCGGTGTAAGTGAAAGCTGGACTAAGGGTGAATTTACGGTTGACAGAGATATACCCGGTTGCCTTTGTTGCCATTGTATCGACCCTTATCTCGCTGAAATCGATAACCTGGCTGCGGCCATCCTCGCCTGTATAATCATATTTGCCTGAACCGCTGTAGTTTGCGCTGCTCTCAATGTTCAGCCTGGCAGAATGGATAAGGTGCCTGTTATTGACAGCGACAATGGCACTGTCAGTCTGCCTGATCCTTGCTCCACGGTCAATGTACAGGATGCCTCCACCGGGTTGGATAAGGGCATCGGCAACGGGTACATAGTTTACATCCCTTACCATAAGATACTCATCCTGGAGGAAATATGAGGCTGTTCCTGACTGAAACTTGACAGTATCCTTCATATTGTTGGTAGAGAGGAAGGTTGGTTTTTCCTCCCTGCCTGGTGGTACCTTCAGCAATTCAGCAGGTGACATCAGGGTTAGTGATTCCCTTCCTGCCTGCGACATATCCATGACTTTCTTCTCCATATCATAAACGAAGTTTGTCATCTTCGATATGTATTCAATACCCGGGAGGACCACAAATGAAGAATCTGTATTCAGCCTGAAGGTGGCCTTGCGGCTTGCAAAGTCGACATTTGTATTGGCATCGCTTGCCACGAATCCGTAGCCACTGCCCCTGAGGGCCTTAAGGTAATAGTCTGATGTGTCAGCGTTGAATGACATGGGTCTGAAGGAGAAGGTTTCGGAAGTGATCCGTGCATCAGCAGTATTTACTTCGCCATAGCCCTTCATTATTTCAGGGGTGAGGATAAGTGTTCCCTCCATTGATGTGCCGTTACCGAACATGGTGAAATTCTTTCCCTCGCTGTTCTTCGCGTACCATTCATCCTTGTCGGTCATCCACTGTATATCAACATCTTCGGAATTAAGGACAGGAAATCTGCCGACCGGATCCGGCATCATATCAAACTTGCGTGCCCTGGTCAGCATGTAATCAGGGAAAAAGCGGAATGTGTCAGCAACTGCAGTTGCAGTCATGTGTTCGACCCTGCCGCTGCCAATCAGTCCTGAATTGCTCATACTCAGGTGATTGTACAGCCTGCCCCTCCCGTTGTAGATCGGAATCCCCTCAGATGGAATTGTCATTGAAAATCCCAGTGAAGTGTCAGGCTGGACCGTGAGGATCTGGCGCATAGGTTCGGTTATTCCAGCTCCCACAAATTCGCCGGCCAGTGCCATGTCTTCATTGGTGTAATGGTCGATATTGGTGTATGTAAAGGGATCGAGCTTAAAATAAAACCTGTCTTTTGGATAAAGTCCGTCAAGGTTTGTAATCTCGTCATAAAAGATATATGAGTCAGTTGTTGAGTTGATTATGGGGTATTGTCTGAGACTCCTGAGGCCTGATTTATTCCCGGGTTCATCAATCTGCAGCCTGGCAGAGGCAAGTTCAATCATGTTATCAATCTTCCTTATCACCGGTCTTCCGAAGGCATCCCTTTCACCGGTTTCCACGGCAATTTTGATTGAGTCTATTTTTTCAAGTCTGATATTGAAGGTATCGTAGTTGAATGAGAATTTCTTGCCGTAGATTGTAAACAGTCCGGCCTGTACTATACCGTCAAAGCTGATTGACCTGTTTTTTCCGATGGTCAGATGGCCACGGTATGGACGGATGGCAACGTTCTGGGAATCGCTCAGGGAGACTCCCCTTACGCCCCAGATATCGATGGTATTGTCTTTCAGGTTGAGTATTGCGTTTTCCTCCGCATCCCTTGTCTCGCTGTGAATAGTGATGGCATCATAATCCTTCTTTTTGGCGAATGATGAGATATAATCATCCACCTTGGGTTTGATAGCCACCTCGTTGAAATTTCTGTCATAAAAGAGGAATCCGTTGTTTGCCAGCTCTATGCACAGAGCAGTTGCCTGTTCTACGGGCATCCGCATCCATTTTGCAAAGCCCTCTACCGGGAAGACGTCAAAGCCATACTGTTTGGCATAATCGCGTATACGGTAGAGAGGATGAACATCATCAAGCCTCATCAGCCTGAAGAAATTTGCCTCATTGTAAAAGGAGACCGATTCGAATTTTGCAGCCCCTATCGATGATCCCCTTGTTCTAGACATCGTAATATAGGGCTGGTTCATATTCCATGAAAGGTGTTCAAAATAGAGGTCCATGCCATGGTATGAATCAAAATAGGGGCTCCGTGACAGCGGACTTGTGGTCCGTGACATGTTTACCTCCCTGGTTCTGGTGTTGTATGAGAATCCGAGATTGGAGTGGTAAATGGAATCGTTTCCCAGGTAAAGGGTAGGAGATGACTCATTGCTGGTAATGGAGTTCTGGGAGAGGATAAAGTTCCGTGAGGTGACTTTAACTGCAAGGGTATCATTACGGTGAAGCTTCACGTTTGCCGGGAACCAGTTTGATCCGGTTCCGCGGACTATGGCTCCCTCAAGTGTCAGTCCGCCTTCATAGTCAACCCCCTTGTAGATATCATCAATAAAGAATCTTGTCTCATAAGTTTCGAAACGTGGCATCGTTGCCTTTTCCGGTGCAACGATCTCAACGGCCCTGTCTGTCAGGCGGCCCGGGACCGGTTCCCTGAAGTAGGTGGGGTGTGTCAGGAGTGCCGAGTCACATGTATATTCGCTCTTTGTGACATCAATGGTAAAATCTGAGATTCTGGCATAAACGGCCGAAGGGTCATATCCTGCCTTTTCCCATGTGACCAGGCCGTCGTGGCAATAGAGGAGAAAAAGGTCCGGGAAGTAGGTGCCTGTGAAGTTAAGGATGGAAGTGCTGTCCTTGCCAAGGAAGGCGGTAAGGGTGACAGCTTCTATTTCAACCTTCAGCACGGTGTCACGCGCAAATTCCACCTTTCCGTCCCGGGCTTTCCACCGGACTGAGCCTGCGGAATAGATTGTGTTGTCAATCAGCAGAAGACCTGTCACTTCGATATATTTCTCAACTGATGCGTTGGTGAAGCGGGGGTCAAAAGCCATTTCACTCAGGCCGTCAAGCCATGCGTCAATGCCTTCCTGTTTCTGATCCGTCTCAATGAAGTCAGTCAGTGTCCTTGCGTAGAAGATGAATCCGGGCACCTGGCTGATCCTGCGCCCCCTCAGCTGGCTTGCGACATTGACGATTCTCTCTTTGACTGGTCCTGAATATGCGGTGCTGTCAAACAGTGATATGAAAAGATCTATCTCAGCTTTTTGCGACTTGTTTACGAGGGTTCCCATAAATAGCGTCAGTTCAGCGGTGAAAGTTGCGGTATCACCGGAGAACTGCTGCGGGACCTGGGCTGACATTCCCATAGAGAGGGCAGCCACTGCCAGAAAGGTGATGATGATCTTCCTCATATCAATGTCAGAGGGCTTTAACGATACTGCAGAACTCCTCCTTTGACAGTGAAGCTCCCCCAATTAGTCCTCCGTCAACATCCGGATTGGCGAATAACTCGGCGGCGTTTGAAGCCTTGCAACTGCCACCGTAAAGAATGGTTGTGTCATCTGCCATTGCAGAACCGTATTTCTCTCTGACCAGGTTTCGTATGAAAGCATGCATTTCCTGTGCCTGAGCAGGGCTGGCTGTTACGCCGGTTCCGATAGCCCATACCGGTTCATATGCAATAATGCACTTGCTGAAATCTTCCGGGGGGAGCACAAAGAGTCCCTTTTCCAGCTGACGCCTGACGACTTCAAAGTGGATATTTCCCTCCCTTTCGGCCAGGACCTCTCCGCAACAGAATATCACCATGAGTCTGTTACGCAGTGCTTCTGCGGTCTTGGCAGCAAGAAGCCCGTCAGTTTCACCGTAGTATGTGCGCCTCTCAGAGTGGCCGATTATGACGCTGCCGGCTCCGGTACTCTTTATCATTGCTGCTGACACTTCTCCGGTGTAGGCGCCTGAACTGTGATCATTGCAGTTCTGGGCTCCGGAGCTCAGCCCGTCAGCGGTCAGCAGGCTGCTCACCTGGCTGAGGTGAATGAATGGCGTGCAGAGTATCACTCTCCTTCCATTGAGCGGATTGGCGACAAAGTGACTGTTGATCTCTTTGGCAAGTGTCAGGCCATCATTCAGTTCCATATTCATTTTCCAGTTTCCTGCAACTATTTTTCTTCTCATGATATTGTTTTATTGTTAGAATTTTAAGATTATCTGTTTTTACGGTTTAAACCTGAAGGGAAGGGTGAGGGCGACAGAGAGCAAAACGGCAAGGATTGCCGTGATGGCAACAAGCCTGTTTCCTGCAGCCTCCTGCATCCGGAATGCCATGGCATTGAGGTCACCCGAAAACCTGTCATTGTCCGGGAGATTGTGGTATGACCATTTGGCCGCAACCGTTCCGTTGTTTATCAGCACAAACCCCGGATTAGAACGGATAATGGTTTTCAGGGTAGTTTCATCAGCATAAAGTGCGCTGAAACCGGTCACCAGAGGAGCAGCTTCTGCCGGCGCTGTTGCTGTAACTATATGAAAATCAACGCCTTTTTTCTGAAGGTCCATCCCCAGGCTGTATCCCTTCATCAGTCCGTCCCGGTCCGCATCTCCGAGTCTGCGGGCTATCATCAGGAGAACGGAGCCCTGATGCCTTGTCACCTGGTCGGTCATATCAATGCCGTTTTCGGTAATAAGGGTAAAGTCGTGTATCGGCGGAACATATCCCCTGGATATCAGCACCGATTTCTGGTCGACGAATTTCCAGGTGGTGTCATCTGCCGGGTAGTCATTGAGGGTGAACTCCCGCTGCACGCCATCCTTTTCATAAATGAACCTGATATCATATTTATCCGGTTCTGCGTCAGGCGGTACTGTCATTGCTTCGGCAATATTAGTTCCTGTCTTGTAGGGTCTGAAATCAATCACCGGCAACCAGGCGATATTCATCCGGATGAAAAGCAGGAAGATGAAAATATAGGCAATGGTGAAGTTCATCCCTCTCTTCATGGACATAATGCCTGTGATGTCGTTCCTGCGAATCAAGACAAAGACCACCGGCACCGTGATGATAATGTTTTTTATGAAGGTCTGCCAGTTTGTGAGTATTATTGCGTCACCAAAACATCCGCAGTCAGAAACCGGGTTCCAGAGGGCAAGGATAAAGGTCAACGGGGTGAAGAGGGCCATGAAAATGGCAGCCATCCAGGAGGCGGGCTTCACAAGTGCCCCTGAAAGAAGCATCATCCCTGTTACAAATTCAAAAAGACAGAGCAATATTGAAAGCGGAAGCGCCATATCATCCAGGAAACCAATCCTGAATGCTGCGAAATAATCACCCAGCTTAAAGGCGGTACCCATTGGATCAATACCTTTCACAAAACCTGAAAAGGCAAAAACTATTCCTGTGACAATCCTGGCAATCTGTGTCAGTAACTTCATCTTAGGATATTTTTTTCTTTGAGTTTGTCAAGTATCATTCTGAAAATCGCTTCAGGGGCAGGCATCCTGTTTTCTGTATCGCTGCAGTCAATTACCTGCAGTTTGTCGTCAGCTGCCGCTACTTCAATGTAAATGTCACGGACCCTTTTCTGGAATGCGAGACTGCTCTCATGAATATCTGCACTTCCCAGAAGGTAGTTTCTGTCATCTCCCTGCCTCCTGTTCTTAAGTTTTTCTTCGGTAAACCTGAAAGGAACATCAAGGAATATGTTAATATCAGGTTTTGGAATGGCAAAGTGCACGAACTCCAGGTTCATGATCCAGTCTTTCAGTCTTTTCACTTCCGGGTCACTGTTCATCTTTGCGCACTGGTAGGCGATATTGGAATAAGTATAACGGTCCAGAATAACGAAGTATTTCTCTTCGAGCCACGTTTCTATCATGGGGGCGGCATCTTTCCTGTCTCCTGCATAGAGCATTGCAACCAGGTAAGGATCAACACTTTGAATATCACCATATTCTCCCCTCAGGAACCTGGCTATCAGTTCTCCGAAGAATGGAGCGTCAGTCCTTGGAAAGTGGATATACCTGCATTTCAGGTTCTGCTCCGCAAACCATCCCCTGAGAAGCGAGATCTGGGTAGATTTGCCGGCTCCGTCAAGTCCTTCTATTACAATTAGTTTCATGACTTAAAGTTAGAGTATCAACCGCGGATGAAATGATCCATGGTGTAAGGAATCTCCATTGAGAGTTCCACCAGGCCGGCAACAGAGCCGTTTTCAAACCACGGGGCCTGATAGATCATCTTCTTTCTGCCTTTTTTTTCAATTGTATAGCAGTTCGCATTTTGAGTATCAAGTATCCGGAGGATTTTCTGCCATGATTCAGGTTTGTGGCAATCCCTGAGGCTGGAGCCCTCCAGGGCTTTTCCACCCTGTTCAGAAAAGGCTGAGGCTGATTTTCCGTTCATGTAAATTATTTTCCCCGACCTGTCAGATACTGTAATTGCCACTCCGAGTTCCTCGGCCCAGTTGATACTGTTCATTTGAATTAATTGAGATTACAGAGAGCAAATATACTTAATTTGGCTTCATTGGAATGTTGTCAGAGGCGGCTGAGCCGCAGCATTGAGTATCTTTGCCGAAAATTCAGGTTAAATCATGATGGTAAATGTCAGGGGGAGACTGATGGATCTCTCACGCCCACGGGTGATGGGAGTAATCAACATTACTGACAACTCCTTTTATTCAGGAAGCCGTTTCAGGGAGGGTAAGGAGATCGTTGCTGTTGCAGGCCGGATGCTGGATGAGGGGGCTGATATTATTGACATAGGGGGATGCTCCACTCGTCCGGGCTCAGTGGAAGTGCCTGAGCCGGTTGAGAGGGAGCGGGCATGCAGGGCTACAGAACTTATAGTCAGACACTTTCCTGATGCGGTGATTTCGGTTGATACTTACCGTGCCTCGGTGGCCGAAGCTGCAATCACGGGCTCAGGGGCGGCAATGATCAATGACATCTCCGGAGGCATGATGGATGAAGCCATGTTTCCTTTGGTAATAAAGCTGAACGTGCCATATATCCTCATGCATATGCAAGGGACGCCGCAGACCATGCAGGATAATCCTGTCTATGATGATGTGGTTGCCGATATTATTGCCTGGTTCGGAAGACGGCTTGCACCCCTCCGGGCAGCAGGAGTGAAGGATATCATTCTTGATCCCGGATTCGGCTTTGGTAAGAACGCCGATCATAACTTCACCATGCTTCGCAGGTTTTCGGAGTTTCGGGTTGCAGGGCTGCCGATTCTTGCAGGTCTTTCACGCAAGTCCATGATCTGGAAGACACTGGGCATTACGGCTGATGAAGCCCTCAACGGAACATCCGTGCTCAACATGGCAGCACTGATGAACGGGGCTTCCATATTGCGGGTTCATGATGTGCGGGAGGCACGTCAGGCCGTAACCCTTTTTGAAAAGATGTACCCGGCGAATAGCCTATTTGATCATTATTCTTAAATTTGTCGGTCACCTCACGCGAAGAAATGTTTCAGATCACAGTCCTGGATATAATAGATATTTTCATGGTAGCAATCATCTTCTACCAGTTGTATCGCCTTATCCGTGGAACAGCGGCATTCAGTATATTCCTGGGGATTTTCTTCGTTTATCTCTTCTGGCTGGTTGTCAAGGCTCTCAATATGGAACTTATCAGCGCCATCATCGGCCAGGTGATAGGGGTGGGGGTAATAGCACTTATAATTGTATTCCAGCAGGAGATACGAAGGTTCCTCCTTGCGATCGGCAACAGGTACATGAGCCGCAACAGGTTTTCCTTTGACAGGTATTTCCCTTCAGGCGGGGTTGACCAGTCAGCCAGTCAGATAGTGGAAGAGATAGTTCATGCCGTTGAGTCAATGGCACAGTCACGTACCGGTGCCCTGATAGCAGTCGGCCGGACCAGTCTGCTTGACATCTATTCCGACGGAGGCGAGCTTCTCAATGCCCTTGTCACCGATGAATTGCTCAAGACCATTTTTTACAAGGGGTCACCTCTTCATGACGGTGCTGTGCTGATACAGAACGGAAAGATATTTGCTGCACGATGTCCGCTCCCCTCAACGGACCAGACAGGGTTGCCTGCACGTTTCGGAATGAGGCACAGGGCAGGGATAGGTCTTACCGAGCAGACTGATGCCGTGGTCATCATTGTTTCAGAGGAAAGGGGGCGGATATCCGTTGCCGATGCCGGGAAGATTCAGGAGGACGTGACCCCGAACGAGTTACGCCAGATGCTGCTGACACTCCGGATATGACCTCCTCATTACGGCAGCCCCCGGGGGAAAGATTTATCTCATACTAATTGTACCTTAGACTCAGATCCAGGATATTGTCATAGATATACCAGCATGGCTCCTCGCATGTTGTTTCATCATACCTTATTTTAGGGCAGGCGCCGGCCGTGGAGACATATTGACGCCCGTTGTACCTGAATTCAAGTGTTGCTGAATAATCTTTGTAGAGAATCGCACGATAGTATATCAGATAGTTCGGATCAATGATGCTGTATTTCTCAAGAATGATCCCGTCACTTACAGGTCCCTCATAGAGCGTTAAAACCGGGTTTTCCATTGAGCGATCCTGGTCACGGAGATCTATCCTAAGGACCACATTATAGTCTTCCGAGGTATAACACCGGGTGCAATCAGTAAGGTAACCTTCCTCGCATGAGAAGAGCAGCAATATCATTACTGTAAGGAATATACTAATTCTGCTCATAGTTGTAAAGTCTGACCTTTTTTATCATGAAGTTGCCCCCGGGGCGGGAAAAAGAACAGGTAGCCTTCAGTGATATCCAGATTGGTCCTGCCCTGTAAATTGGGAATCTGATGTATGACAGGCCTGCACTCAATCCCAGGCTTCTGATGCCTATTCCCAGGTCAGCGGCAGGAATCAGGTGAAAACCGTCATCAGGACGGTCCTCCGTTCCTTCATAAAGTGAGTGGTACCTGTATCCGAACCCCAGTGATGGGATAAATCTGACCTTGATTTCGCCGGTTTGCGGTGTCAGGAGAAATTCCCTGAAGATGCCGGCATAGATCAGGGTTGATTTGAACTGGTACTGGTAAAAAACATCGTCATTTCCCTGTAACAGCAGGCGCTGCTTCACCGGGTTGGCGGCTGCGCCAAATGTTATTCCTGTGCGCAGACCCGGGTCCTTTACTGACAATGAGGCTCCGGCCATGCTGTAAACTGGAGAAATCAGGCCTGTGGCCGAGAATGAGAGTTCATTGAAGGAGTAAATCTTCTTTCCTTCCATCCCCCGGTCCTGCATCATGCGAAGAATATCGTACTGCCCGAAGATATTGGCGAGGTTGACAGCACCGGCTTTTGTTCCCGAGGCGGTATTCCAGCGGTTACCCTTTTCAAGAAGGTATTCAACAGATGCCTTTTGTGATGAAATGACAGCGCAGCCCAGTGCGTCGACTCCCTCATTGTTGACTGCGTAGAGGTTGGCCCCGGCATCGATAAGCATCCTCATCATAAGGGTATCGCCGTTTTGAGAGGCTGCCATCAGTGGTGTATATCCTCTACGGTCTCTGGCATTGGGATCGGCCCCTGATTGCAGCAGGAGATCAGCTATATCGTGAAATCCGAAGCATACCCCTGCCATGAGAGGAGTATTGCCTTCATTGTCATTCATCTCCATTGGGGAGTCATAGTAAATCAACATGTCAGTAATCCCGAAATTGCCAAGAGCTGCAGCATGATGAAGGGGCGCTGAGTTATACCTGTCCGCTTTGATTAATGAGGCACCGTACCGGATGAGTTTTTCGGCAATGACGAGGCTGTTTGCCCTTACAGCGGTTATGAGCGGTGTGTTGCCATACATGTCATCCATATCCGGATCAGCTCCAAGCAGCAGGAGGATTTCCACTGCCTCCCATTTACCGGAGCTAACGGCATAATGCAGCGGTCTGGCCATACCTCCCGTAAAGTTGTTCACATCCGCACCCCTTACAAACAACCGGATTATCTCATTGCATGCACCCATTGACGCAGCAATCTGCAGGTTTATGTCGTCTGCTTCATATTCATTATGGATGTAAGCGGAAGTGTCAACGAAAACTGAATAGGAATTGTACTCCTCCAGTATTTCCCTGATCCTGTTGGTTACAGAATCAAGAACCAGTGAATCCGTCTGTCCCTTGACGTTAATACTGCAGGCCAGCAAAATCGCCGGTATAAGTACCTTCCTTATTGCAGGAGTCATGAATACAAATTTAGTTTCTGTTTCTCAGCCTGCCTATTTTGTTGATATTTTTTTTTACCGGTTGAGAAAATTGGATCAGAGTGAAAGGATGAGCGGGATAATATCCTATTTTTACCGCCGTTTAATTCTGTGAATTACCGTATGAACCGGCCGTCAAAAACAATGCGAATTCTTGTAATCATCTCTCTTGTGCTGTTTCTCTTCGTTCCGAGGGTTGGTACGGAACAGGTTGCGATAATAGGCGGACATTGGGTTCCTTCCAACCTGCGGATTGACAACTCACTGACTGACAGCGAAATATTTGAAACAGCTGAAAAAGGGGTGGAGTGGTTCATGAAAAACTGGGATATAAAGGGTGCGTCGGTGGCCGTTGCAAGGGAAGGCAAGCTTCTGTATGCACGCGGGTTCGGTTATGCCTCCCTTTCAGACTCTCTGCCGGTGGAACCATATCACAGGTTCCGTGTGGCCAGTGTGTCAAAACTTGTTACGGCTGTGGCTGTAATGAAGCTGCAGGAGGAGGGAAGGCTCTCAGTGAACGATAAAGTATTTGGCCCCGGTGCCATTCTGGATGATACCTTGTTTGCCCATCCAAAGGATCGACGGGTTTTTGATATAACTGTCGGACATCTCCTGTCACATGAAGCAGGGTGGTCACAGCGTTATGGTGATCAGATGTTTATGCCGGAAGTTGTATCACGCGCAATGGATATCCCCATGCCCGTTGACCTTAATGCCATCATCAGGTTCGCTCTGGGTAAAAACCTTCATTTCACGCCCGGTACCGGGCAGTCATACAGCAATCTTGGATACAGCATCCTGGGCCTGGTCATTGAAGAGGCTTCGGGAATGGATTATGAGACCTACTGTACGAAAAAGATACTTGAACCGCTGGGGATTTATGATATGGCACTGGGTCATAATTTCCCGGAGGATGCACTTCCTCTTGAAGTTTCTTACTACGAGGTGGATAACGCTCCCCTTAAGCCTGCAGTGGACGGTTCAGACAGACAGGTGCCGGCCAGCAGGGGAGGCAATGATATTGAAGCACTGGGCGCTGCAGGAGGCTGGGTGGCCACTGCTCCTGACCTGATGAGGCTTCTTATGGGGGTAGACGGTTTCGATCACCCTCGTGACATACTCTCACCTGAGAGCATCGAATACATGACGGATGTATACAACGGTTTTGCACCGATAGGGTGGAGAGCCACGCTGACAAACGGCACCTGGTGGCGTACAGGTTCTTTTTCCGGCACTACTGCCATGATGAAAAGAATGCCTGACGGCACTGCATGGGTGGTGCTTATGAACAGCAGCGGCTGGAATGGCCCGGAACTCACATCTGACATAGACAATATGATGACCAGGTTCCTGCAGAGAGTCAACCATTGGCCTGATACGGACCTGTTCAGCTATTCTGCACCGGTGCCGCTCAGGTTCTGAAAAGGAACAATTTTTACAAGCTTCTAACAACCAGCCAGGTGTGTTTTACTGTTAACGTAAATATTGTCAGGGAGGAGCTCGAAGAGCGTTACGGCAGTGAACTGATTGATCACGACAAATACCGGCCGAGTTACTATTACCATGCCTACAGCCTGCCTTACATGCCGGTGGTCTGTTCTGACCGGAATGAAGGTATAAGGCTTTTCAGGTGGGGACTGATACCATCATGGGTGGCTGACGAAAGTGAGGCAAATGACATAATGCTGAAGACTTTTAATGCCCGTTCAGAGACAATCTCCACCAAACCTGCCTTCAGGAATTCCTTTGCATCACGAAGGTGCCTGGTACCTGTGCGTGGTTTCTTCGAGTGGCAGCATCTGGGGGGGAGGAAGATACCCTGGTATATCACTCTTGAAGGAGAGGAGATCTTTTCACTTGCAGGTATATGGGATTCATGGGCTCTGAATGGAGGGGTCACGCTCAATACCTTCTCGGTTGTGACAACGCGTGCCAACACGGTCATGGAAGAGATACACAATACGAAAAAACGGATGCCGGTCATTCTTCCTGCCACTGTTGAAGGCCTGTGGCTCAGGGAAGGGCTTGGGGAAGATGCTCTTTCTGCACTGATGGAACCGGTTGATTCAGGTATGCTTGCAGCGCATACAATCAGTCCGCTGATAACCAATACGCGTGCTGACCGTAACAGGCCGGAGCTGATCATGCCATACAACTACCCTGTACAGGGAACACTTTTCTGAGGAAATCAGTTTTGTGATACAAAGACGAATGTAAGGAATCCTCCCTGCCTCTCGGGTGCGTTCTGATCTGCATTGAACCTTGACTTGAAGGCGTGCTCCACTGCTGTCTCAATAAGACACGGGTCCCTGGTGCTTGACAGCCTGGATGCAGCCTCGGCTTTCAGAACGTTTCCTCCGCGGTCAACCACTATTGCAAGGGTTATCTGACCCGCTCCCTCACATTTGTAGATGGGTATCGGTAAATAGACGTGATGACGCCCCGCCAGGTCATAAAAGATCCTTGTAGGACCCCTGAAGGTACCCTGCTCCTGTGGCTTCTCATCCTTCTCCATGACCTTCGGCTTTATCTCTTCCTTTGGCGCTGCTATCGCCTCCATCCCGGCCTCTTCTGCCATCTTTTCCTGGTCAATGAAATTCTTTTCATTCAGGAGGCCGCTTTTAATCATCTCCTCCTTGACCATGTTCTCATACTCCTTCGGATCGATGTCCATCGGTTTGTCGGCGATGTTCTTAATGATATTCAGCATCTCTTCAGGACTGATCCCCTGAAACTGGTCTTTTTTTGCCAGTTCCATGGCCTTCTCCATTTCCGGATCAGGCAGTTCTTCATTAAAAGTGAGTATGATCTCGGCAGCTATCTCACGCTGCAGGGCTGAAATTTTTACAGACATAAATATCACAGCCACAGTCAGATGTATGATGATTGTGGCCATAATTGCCGTAAAAGTGATCTCAAACCTGTTCATCAGGGGCGAAATTAAGAATAAATGTCACTCTGACCTCCCTTATACGTCAGAATTGTGCCGTCAGTTTCAGGTTGAGGCTTCTTCTTGTGAGGTAGTTCGGGACGGCAAACTCCCTGGTCTGACCCATACTGTTCCTCACGGTACGTATCCATGTATAGGAAATTGTGTTCCGGATGTCTGCCAGATTGTATATCTCTATCCCTGCCACCAGTTCGCGGATGAAGGTCTCTCTTTTCTTTTCTGTATTTGAGTTGAATATTTTTGAGAATCCGATATCAATGCGCCTGTAGGGTGGCATCCTGAACCATATATCCCATTGTTCCCTGCCTGGAGGGGATGTTGGTATGCCTGTTCCTGCGGTTATGTTGATATGTGCCCTGAAATCCGGGCGTCCCGGCAGGTAATCCTGGAAGTAAATGCTGAAGTGAACTCTCTGGTCAAAGGGGGCGGGGTACCAGCCTGAGTTCAGGGAAGGGATACGGAGTTCTGATTTCATGAGTGAGAGGCTGAACCATGACTCCACCCCGGGTACGAATTCGCCGTTGACCCGCATATCAATGCCGGCTGAGTAGCCCTCGGCGATATTTCCTCCGTAGTAGATCAGTCTTACGTTGTCAACCTTGTATGGTATCTGGCGGTCAAACAGTTTGCCGTATACTTCTGCCGTGAACCTGAAAGGCCGGCCCCATGCTGTAAAGTCGTACCTGGTCCCTGCCGTCACATGCCAGGAACGCTGTGCCTTCAGCCGGATTTCATCCGCATTCTCTCCGGTCATAAGTTCACGTCCGCCCGGAGGCTGGTAGTAGGCACCGGCTGCAATATAAACTGAAAGCTTTGCTGCCATCTCTGCCTTCAGTGAAAATCGCGGAGAGATCAGGAGTTCATTGCTGTATGTGTCATATGATGACCTTAGTCCTGCATTGAGGTCGCAGGCCTTACCTGCCATCATGAATCCGGTGCGGCTGATGATCCATCCCCCGGCTGTCAGGCTTCGTGTTGTGACGGATGATCGGGAACTGCCGGTAAGCATCAGTCCATCGCTTGTTTCTCCCAGGGTATATCCTGCCGAGTCAACCCTCAGCCACTCATTGCGGTATAAATCATAATTGCTATGTCTGGCTGTGGCGCCCCATTCAAGTCCGTTCCTTCCCCTGTTTACTGAGCTGCGGTATGAAATTACTGTCGCAGCACTCCGGAATGAGTTCCGGGCGTGTGACAGCCAACTGCCGGCACCGGCGTTGAGCAGGGTATCCGGGTTGTTTTCGCTCCCTTCGTTCCGGTCAAGTGACGAGAGGCTGTATGCTCCCCTGATGTCATAGCTTTCATTTTCGACTGATAGTCCGGAGGAGAGGATCAATTTTGACCTGAAGCTGTCATTATGTTTGATTTCCAGGCTTAAGGCACCGCCGCCACTGTCATACCTGTCACGTTCACCACCTTCGAAATAAGCATACAGGCGATAGGCGTTTTCAATGGTACCAAAGGTTGTGGTCTGGCTTCTGGGAATAAATGTATACCTGTTTATTGAGGCCCACACTGAGAAAGTGAGCCTGGTGCGCTGATCAGGCTGGTATCCTCCGGTTGCCTGGATATCTGCAAAATGAGGCCTGTATGCTCCTCTGGTATCAAGGCTTCCGATAAGGATGGCGTTGGAGCGGTACCTGGCGCCGGCTATAAACCATAACCGGTTATCGGGGCTTCTTGCCCCTGCATGAGCCGATGATGTAAGGAGACTTAGCGAAACCGATCCCTCTTTCTTCTCCGGTTCCCTGTATGTTATGTCAAGTACCGATGACATCCTGTCCCCGTATGATGCGCTGAATCCGCCCGGGGAGAAATTCACCGAAGCTGTAAGGTCAGGGTTGATCCTGCTCAGACCCTCCTGCTGGCCTGTTCGAATCAGGTAGGGGCGATATACTTCAATATCATTGATATATACCAGGTTTTCGTCATAGCTGCCGCCTCTGACCGAATAGGCAGAGCTCAATTCACTGAAGGATGAGACGCCTGGCAATGTGGTGACAGCTGTTTCAATGCCACCGCTTACCGAAGGTATTACAACTCCTGCCAGAGCAGGAATGCCAATTACCGTAACATTGTCCGGACGCACCGCCTTAACTTCAATGCCAGGTATTCCGATTGTCTCAGGGCGGAGTGCAACCAGTATTCCTTCAATCGTCTCGTGAGGGCTCAGTGTAAGGGTGTCGGAAAAGAATCCCAGGCAGGAGAAGATAATTGTAAAACGCTCATATTCAGCTTTATCAATGATCAGGGTGAACGTTCCGTCTTCACCGGTGATGGTGCCTCTGGGTACTGAGGGCATGAACACCGCAGCTCCTTTGACTGCAACTCCCGAAGTGTCAGTGACTGTGCCGCTGATAATCTTCTCCTGCCCCACCAGATGGCGGGCAGGCATTATCGCTGACAACAACAAAAAAGTGAAGAGTCTTATTGCCGAAGACCTTGTCATCAGTCACTCTTTTTTTTCTTGCGGCTTTTGGCTTTTTTGGGTTTGGAGACTATGGAAGGCTCATTTTTCAGCATTCCCTCCTTTACCCCTTTAACGAACTTCTGCCAGGCAAACGGATTAAGCAGGTTATTGGCAGGTAACTGTCCCCTGGTATACAGGTTGTCTGACATCTGTTGCATGGTATAGCGGTAAGCTTCACCGGCGGTAGGGGTCATGTCACTCCATATCTGCTGTTGCACCATGGCAAGGTTATAGGCCAGGTTATCCATCAGCGGATCAGCCGGCTTGTTCTCCAGTACAGCCCTCTTGAATTCCGAATAGGTCTTCCAGGGCAGGACCAGTACCTCACCTATCTGAATGGTGTCAGTGACCATTATAACATCGGTTATATAGTGGTCTGCGACGGCGGTAACGGGGATTGTCAGGAGGGTTGGTTTGTAACCTACAGCACTGAAGAATACCGTATCGCCAGGGGCGCTAATAATGGAAAATATCCCCCGGTGGTCACTGGCAGCACCACGGCGCAGATGTTTCGAATAGATGCTCACATCAGGAACAATGAATCCCCTTTCGTCAGCGGTCAGTCCGTCAATCTGAATGTACTTTCTTTCCCCGCCCTGGGCACTCAGCCATGACACCGGAAAGGCCAGCATGACACAAATCACCAAAAACCTCTTCAACGACAACTAATTTTGCGATGTAAAGTAAACAATAATGATATTTGATTCTTGATTTTAACTAAACTTTAATGATCTTTACGATCACCGTAACTGAAACAATAAAAATCTGACATTATATGCAAAAACTCTTATTGCTTGGAGATGAAGCCATTGCACAGGCGGCGCTGGATGCCGGGATGAGTGGGATGTATGCTTATCCGGGAACGCCCTCAACCGAGATAATGGAGTATGTTCAGGCCTCCACCCAGGCTGTTGCCGGCAACGTACACAGGGAGTGGTCTTCAAATGAGAAGACAGCCATGGAGGCTGCACTTGGTATGTCATACGCCGGGAAAAGGGCTATGGTGGCAATGAAGCATGTTGGCCTGAATGTGGCGGCTGATGCATTCATCAATTCAGCCGTGACGGGTGTCAACGGTGGTCTTGTTGTTGTAGCAGCAGATGACCCTTCAATGCATTCATCACAGAATGAGCAGGATTCACGTTTTTACGGAAAATTTGCACTTGTACCGGTCGTGGAGCCGCGTAACCAGCAGGAGGCCTATGACATGATTTTTGATGCCTTCTCACTCTCCGAGAAGTACAGGTTGCCGGTGCTCTTCAGGATCACCACCAGGCTGGCGCATTCACGTTCAGCAGTGGCCCGGAGGCAGCCGGTAGCACAGAATTGCATGGTCCTGCCGTCGAATCCCCGACAGTTTGTGCTTCTGCCGGCGATAGCCCGGAAACAGTACCGGGCGCTGACAGCCCTGTACGAAAAGCTGCATACGGACGAACTCCTTGAAGGTCATAACCGTATGACCAGCGGCAAAGGCAGTGGCATGGGTGTAATAACATGCGGGATAGCCTTTAACTATCTTATGGAGAATATTGCTGACAATAACGGGGAATTTCATGTTCTCTCTGTCGGGGCATACCCGCTGAACAGGAAGAAAGTTGAGGCGATTGTTGAGAGGTGTGACAGGATACTTGTCCTTGAGGAGGGATATCCCTTTATCGAGGAGCAACTGAGGGGCCTGCTGGACAGGGATGTAAAGGTGCTTGGCCGTCTTGATGGCACTGTACCTCGCGATGGTGAGCTGAATCCTGCAATAGTGGCAACTGCTCTCGGGTTAAAAGCCGGTCATGGGAGAGAGGTACCTTCGCTGGTCCGTCAGCGTCCTCCTTCATTCTGCAAGGGGTGCGGACATGCCGACCTCTATTCTGCACTGTCAGAAGTTATGGCTGAAGCCGGTCCGGGAAGGGTCTTCTCGGATATTGGCTGCTATACCCTCGGGGCGCTTCCTCCCTATAATATGGTCAACTCATGTGTTGACATGGGAGCTTCAGTTACCATGGCAGTCGGCGCTGCCGATGCGGGACTCTTCCCTGCAGTGGCGGTAATAGGGGACTCCACCTTCACCCATTCGGGAATGACAGGCCTGCTCGACGCGGTGATCAAAGACTCTCCGGTAACGGTAATCATTTCAGATAATTCAACCACAGGCATGACCGGAGGTCAGAAGTCCCAGGCAACAGACAGGCTGGAGAGCATATGCCTCGGCCTGGGGGTTGATCCGGCGCATCTGAAACTGATAGTACCTTTAAGGAAGAATCATGAGGAGAACAAAGCCATTATCCGCACCGAGCTGAACCATCATGGCCTCTCGGTTATACTGGCAAGACGGGAATGCATACAGACCGCAACACGTAGTAAAAAAGCTGAATCAGCTACCAGAAACAAACAGGGAGAATAATATGAAATGTGACATAATACTTGCAGGTGTGGGAGGCCAGGGTATTCTATCCATCGCCGCCACAATAGGGCTGGCAGCCGTTGAGCAGAATCTTTTTCTCAAGCAGGCCGAGGTGCACGGCATGAGCCAGCGGGGAGGCGATGTTCAGTCGCATCTAAGGCTCTCTGACAGGGAGATCTTTTCAGATCTGATACCTCATGGCGGGGCTGATCTGATCATCAGTGTGGAGCCCATGGAGGCACTTCGCTATCTTCCCTGGTTGTCTGACGCAGGGTGGCTGGTTACCAATTCAGTTCCTTATGTGAATATACCCGAGTATCCTGAAGTTGATGACGTGCTTGCAGAACTGGGCAGGGCCGGCAACGCCATAGTGCTTGACGCTGACGGAATAGCCAGAAATCTCGGTTCGGCGAGGTCAGGCAACATGGTTATACTTGGAGCAGCATCATCCTTCATCTCAATGCCTTTCAGCTCCCTGGAGAATGCAGTAAGGAAGATGTTCAGCCGCAAGGGAGAGGATGTGGTGGATATAAACCTTAAGGCTCTGCGTGCCGGAAGAGATGCAGCCTCTGACAGGTGATGCGCGGCAGACCTGATGGTAAAGCAGGCCCCGGTTCTTTGCCGGGGCCTGCCAGCGAGACATACGTCACTCCACATCCAACCTCTCATTCATAACACTCCGTTGCTGTATATTTGTTAAGCAGCAGGTCACTTCCCACGCCCCCTGCCGCTGCCACGGCTCACCGTTCCCTCAGCCCCTTCAGGAATGACGCCACGGTCTGAACCAGATTCACCTTCCGGTTCCTCCCCGGGCTCGTCTCCGATCAGCTCCCTCGTCCTGCTGCCTGAACCGAGCATGACAAGATCAGTAGCGACAATCTCGGTGACATTTCTCTGGTTACCGTTCTTGTCTGTGTAGGCACGGTAGCTTATCCTCCCTTCTATACAGACCTCCTTCCCCTTGCTGAGGAATTTTGTGGAGAGGTCCGCCAGTCCGTTCCAGGCAACAATGCTGTGCCATGTTGTCTCCTCAATCCTGTTCCCCTCACCGTTTCTGTAACTCTCATTTGTTGCGAGGTTGAAATGAGCAACCTTCTTTCCGTTCTCCAGTGTCCTGATCTCCGGATCCTGCCCCAGGCGTCCGATCAGCTGTACCCTGTTTCTAAGTGCATTCATGACATTAGGTTTTAAGTTATTAATTCTGTTAACGATACAAATTTGCACTGCCATTTCCTGATGATCCGGTTAATAATCATTTCTATACGGTTAGCAGTCGTTTGTATCCGTTTGTAAACGGTTTATAGAATAGTAATCAGAATGATATGTACTTTTCATGGCGTCATTTAAAGCTGTTTTTATTATCTTTATAAAAACAATACTGCTGTGGAAAGAGTATGTCTTGACTGCGGAGCCAGGCTCCTTGGACGGTCTGATAAGAAATTCTGTTCTGACCAGTGCCGGAACAACTACAACAATCGGCTCAATCGTGATCAGAACAATTATGTACGCAATGTACATGCGCAGCTCCGGCGCAACAGGAAAATACTTGCAGATCTTTTTGAGGAGGGGTACCACCGGATTCACCGTGATGCTTTGTTCGCCCAGGGATATAATTTCACTTTTTTTACTCACCTGGTTGAGACAAAAGGAGGGCTGCGCTGGTCATACTGTTTTGAATATGGCTTCAGGGAGTCAGGAAAAGGCTATCTGGAACTGATGAAGAGCAGTGCATACCTGGAACAGGTTGGTGAAGAGGATATCTGACAAAGAACTTTTGAAGTAACCAGCCTGACCTGTTTTTATTTGGGTATTAGCAATATTTTCTGGTATTGCCGTCTCATTACCATATGAAATGTAAAATACTCTATCTTTGGTTTTTCTGAACAGGAAATGAAAAGAGCACTATTGATGTTATTTGCTGCTGTAGTGGCAGTTGCTGTCTTCTCACAGGAAAAGAAGGTATATGAGCACAACTACCTGGTAAAGGTTGGAGACACTGCGCCTGACTTCATCATGAAGGATACCAATGGCAACAGTACAAAGCTTTCTGATCTCCGCGGCAGTGTGGTGATGCTGCAGTTTACCGCCAGCTGGTGCAGCGTGTGCCGAAAGGAGATGCCCTTTATTGAGGAGGAGATATGGCTTCCGGGAAAGAAGCAGGGTTTGCTGGTTATAGGCGTTGACCGGGATGAGCCTGTGGAAACTGTAAAGAAATTTGCCGCTGACATGAAAATAACATATCCTCTGGTACTTGATCCGGGAGCAGAGATATTCGGTCTGTTCGCGGAGAAGCAGGCAGGGGTTACCCGCAATGTGATCATTGACCGGGAGGGCAAAATAATCTTCCTGACCCGCCTGTTTGAAAGGGGGGAGTTTGATGAAATGAAGGAGGTAATTTTTGCCGAACTGGCAAAAAAATAAAAAAAATTCATCCCTTTCCTGCACTGCGGTGCAACCTTTAGTCAGTTTCCTTCGTTTATCAGAACAACAACTACTGTTCTATAAACCAAAACTGAGTAAAATGAAAAAGTTAATCGTTATTTCACTTGCACTTTTTCTTGCCGCACCGTTGTTTTCACAGGTTAATTTCGGTCTCAAGGCGGGAGTAAGCACCGATTTCACGTTCACCAATCTTGACCTTTCTCAGGCAAGCGTTGATGTCATTCTGCAGAATGCCAAAAGTGCTGAGTGGGGATTCCAGGGCGGTGCCTTTATGAGGGTTTCGTTTTCAGGGCTATATCTTCAGCCCGAGTTCCTGCTTGCCACGGCTGCCAATTCACTTACCTATGAGGGTGTTGTTGACGGGGAGCCCGTTGATGAACTGCTTGAACAGAAATTTACAAAGCTGAATATTCCTGTTTTACTGGGTGTCAAACTCGGTCCGGTACGGCTGAACGCCGGTCCGGCTGCTTCAATTCTGCTCTCCAAGCCATCAGACATGGCAGACATAGCAACATATAAAACTGCAACATTCGGTTACCAGGCCGGTATCGGACTTGATCTGTTCAAAAAACTGACGGTTGATGTAAGGTATGAGGGAAATCTCAACCAGTTCGGAGATGGCATTACAATAGGCGGTGAAACTTTTGAATTTGATGACAGGACGGGAGCACTGCTGGTTCAGGTAGGGCTGATATTCTGATCTGTGAACCATATAAAAGAGCTCTTCTGCTGTATTCCGGAAGAGTTCTTTTTTTATTTTTACGGAAGGATGAGTTAAGAGCAAGCATGATTCTGGCCGGAACGACAATACCGCTTCTTTTAAACCTGCTGGCAGTTATTTACCTGTTATCGGTATTTGCCATCTGCCTCATGATAGTCTTCGAGAACAGGAATCCGCTGAAAACCCTGTCATGGCTGCTTGTGATCCTTTTTGTTCCAGTAGTGGGTGTCATTATATATTTCTTTTTTGGCAGAAACTACCGTAAGCAGAAGATATACACGCGCAAAAGCATGGCTGACAGCGCCAGGATGGCTGACCATGCTGACCGTCAGGTTATGCTTCTTTCCACAGTACTTGCCGGCGAGAGTGATGCCGTAAGATCGAAGGGGCATCTTATCCATCTGATGCTGAAGAACAACAGGTCACTGCTTACGCTTGACAACAGGATTGATCTCCTGGTCAACGGACGGCAGACCTTTCCGGCGATGCTGGATGCCATAGCATCAGCAAGTCATTTTATTCATCTCGAGTTTTACCGGATTGAACCTGATACACTTGGGATGGAATTCAGTGAGCTGATGATGCGCAAGGCGAAGGAAGGGGTAAAGGTCAGGGTCATTTATGACGATGTGGGGAGCTGGAACATCCGGAAGAAATACATAAAAATGATGCGTGATGCGGGAGTACAGATATTCCCGTTCATGCCGGTCAGGTTCCCCAGCTTTTCCAGCAAGATCAATTACCGCAATCACAGGAAAATACTGGTGGTTGACGGAAAGGTGGGCTTCGTAGGCGGTCTGAATATTGCTGACAAATACCTTCATGGATTGCCGGAGCTGGGACAATGGATCGATACCCACCTGAGAGTGGAGGGTGAAGCGGTGGCTGCCCTTGACCGGGTGTTCATATCTGACTGGGATTTTGTCAGTGGTGAAGAATTGCCTCCCGACGGTTCCATTGAGCATGTAGTTCGTACAGACAACAAATGCCTTGTGCAGGTTGCTTCCAGCGGCCCTGATACAGACTGGGCCACAATAATGCAGGTGTACTTCTCGGCCATCGCCACGGCAAAATCGTCAATTTATCTTACATCACCTTATTTCAGCCCGGATGAAAGCCTCCTCACTGCATTGAAAACTGCTGCGCTCAGCGGCGTAGATGTAAGAATGATTTTCCCGGAGTATTCTGATTCGATAATAGCAAACTGGAATACCCGCTCCTACATTTCGGAGCTGCTTGAGGCAGGAGTACGGATCTATCTCTACCGCAAGGGATTCATTCATTCCAAGTACCTGCTTGTTGATAATATCTTTTCCTCTGTCGGGTCTCCCAATGTTGATGTCCGGAGTTTCGACCTTGATTTTGAGATTACTGCCCTGATATATGACGAAGATTTTGCACTTCGCCTTGGTGTGCTCTTTGCTGAAGATCTGAAGAACTGTTCAGAAGTGACATTGCAGGATTGGAACAAACGAAGAAGGAGGGAAAGGTACCGTGAGTCACTGGCACGTATATTCGGTCCTCTCTATTAACTTCGCGCCCGATGAAAAAGATAATACTGACTGTTTTCTATCTCCTCCTTGCCGGGGGGCTGGCATTGGTGCTTCTTCTTTGGACAATTGTTCTCAGGAGCAATGTAAAAGTCAGTGAACCGGTAAGAATTTATGTTCCCACCGGATCTGAATTTGGCAGCCTGAATGACACCCTGTTGACCGCTGGGCTGTTGCGCAGCCATAAAAGCTTTGTAATAACCTCCCGGCTCAAAGGATTCGGTAAAAATGTAAAACCTGGATCATATGTGATTGAACCGGGTATGAGCAACAACAACCTGGTCAATATGCTCCGTTCAGGCAGGCAGGCCCCTGTCAATGTTACCTTCAACAATATAAGGACACCTTATGAACTGGCAGGAAAGGTAGGAGGTCAGATTGAGGCCGATTCGGCAGCCCTTGCTGCCTTTTTCAATGACGAGAGCAATTATTCTGCTGACGGATTCGACAGGAGAACCCTCATCGGTCTCTTCATACCTGACACATACCAGCTTTACTGGTCGGTTGATGCCCGTGGTTTTTACCGCCGGATGCTGAAGGAGTATCGTGACTACTGGAATGATGAGCGCATGGAAATGGCCGGATCGGCCGGGCTCACGCCGGCTGAAGTTTCCTCACTGGCATCAATTGTTGACGAGGAGGCTTCCAGGGAAGAAGAGAAACCGCGCATTGCAGGCGTTTACCTTAACAGGCTGCGACTTGGCATGCCGCTTCAGGCAGACCCGACAGTTAAGTTTGCGGTTAATGATTTTTCCCTCAGGCGCATCCTTAACAGGCACCTGGAGGTTGATTCGCCTTACAACACCTATAGGTATGCAGGACTTCCTCCAGGTCCGATACGATGCCCTTCCCGTTCAGGACTCGAGGCAGTGCTTAAGGCAGAGGATCATGATTACCTGTTTTTCGTTGCCAGGCCTGACGGATCAGGTTATCATCACTTCTCGCGGACCCTTGCAGAGCATAACAGGTATGCCTCAGCCTACAGGCGGGAACTGAACCGGCGAAGAATATACCAGTAAGGTTTTCAAGGCAGGCTTTGGGTTTCCGCGGCACAGATTTTCAAGAGGATCACTCCCGCCGTTTAATTCTCAGGGTTATAGGTGTCAATGGCCTCGATTATCCTCCTGGCATTAACCTCATTGTCTGCTACTTCCTTCAGCAGGAGGTTGCGGTCATTCCTCATTTCCGCAGTGAACTCCTCTCTCATGAGGGTATCCGTAAGGGTAATCCACTCTTCAGGTTTGACGGCAGTATGGCAAAGGCTGCCCAGCCCGCTTCCTGATACCACGGCCGGTGAGGTCACTACATGGCGGCCTGAACACAATGCATTTATCAGCTTCAGTTTCATCCCGGTAGGTTGGGAGGCATTGAGCAGACACACCTGGGCATTGGCAATAAGTTCATCCATGTGATTCACGGGAGGGTTTGGGATCAGCTTTACATGCCGTAGTCCTGCTGCAGCATCTGTAAGCTCTGCCGATGGCCTCTTGCCGGCAAGCACAGTCCGGTGTTTCCACATGGGAGCCACCTCTCTGAGAATATAAAGTGCAGCGGCATTGTTTTCAGCCGTTGAAAAATCTCCGTGGAGAAGAACATAATCACCTCTTCCGTTACCTGAACAGCAACCGTCACCCGGATGAAATGGCCCTACAAAGAGTGCTTTGCCGTACCTTGAGCTGAAGTACTCGGTGTCACCAGGTGAAATGGTAAGAAGCCATGACGCCCCTGAAAGTACGGGCTCATACCTCTCAAGTTTCCCCGCCTCAGTTCTGTAATAGAGTTTCCATAACGGATTCGCCTCATTAACTGCCAGGTTTCGGTAATAAGTGTGTTCAATGTTATGGGTCCTGACCATGGTTATCCTTCCTTCAAATGCCGGATGGCCCAGATAGTGGGTGGTATGCAGCCCCTCGAAAATCACCGGATGAGTGTCCGCAAGGAGGTTTTTAAACAAAAGGTCATTTTTCCGTGACAACACAATAAAAGGTTCCTTGCTGAAGAGGTTAAACAGGTTAAGTTCCCTCCTGTAGTAATGCACCCTGAGGCATTCGCGCTCAAGCGTTCGTGACCGCCCCCGCCCGTAACTGTAACAGTGAAGAACAACCCCGACACCAAGTTTCCGGAGAGCGGAAATTTTGTAGAAAACATCCATAATACCTCCGTAGTCAGGAGGATAGGGAACATTGAAACTGACAATATGTACTATCCTTTTAGAGGGAGAATTCTCCATGAGATGTAAAACCAGTTCACAAACATAGCTAAAAAAAATTCTTTTGTATCTTTCATTCCCTTTGATAAACAAGTTTGATCAGAAGATCGTCAGCAACTGTGACCAGGAAAGCAGTGATAGCCGTAATAAGTGACCTGTCAACCGACATGAGAGTCCGGAAACTGGCACTGGTAATGGCTGAAGAAGGATACAGCGTTACCATAACCGGCCGCCATTCAGGTACCCTATTTCAGTCGGCTCTTCAGGGGGTGAAGATGGAAAGGATCCGTGTTCCTTTCAGGCGGGGTCCGGCAATGTACATTGCTTTCAATATTCTCCTATTTTTCCGGCTGCTTTTCAGACGTTTTGAAATATGTGTGGCATCAGATCTTGATACCCTGGTCCCCTGCTGGATTATCTCTCGTATTTTCGGAAAGACCCTGGTTTATGATTCTCATGAGTATTTTACCGGTCAGCACGGACTCCGGCAGAGGTGGTTCAAGCACTTCCTCTGGAAGAGAGTTGAGGGGTTCATTGTGCCGAAAGTCCGGTATATGATAACTGTAAGCGATTCAATAGCTGATCTTTACAGGAAAGAATACGGGGCAGACCCTGTTGTGGTCAGAAACGTGTCACCGGAAGTAAGCC
Source organism: uncultured Rikenella sp. (assembly GCA_964470815.1). Taxonomy (GTDB): domain Bacteria; phylum Bacteroidota; class Bacteroidia; order Bacteroidales; family VadinHA17; genus SR-FBR-E99. The sequence goes on along the minus strand of CAYYEH010000002.1, from coordinate 9,975 downwards.
ACCTGAAGCCGCATGACAGGAGTAAACTGAGGGTGCCGGCCGATGTATTGCTTGTTGTGTACCAAGGGTCCGGTATCAATCCCGGAAGGGGTGCTGAGGAACTGTTAGAGGCACTGGCAATGACGAAAGGGGTCTGGTTACTTGTCATCGGTTCGGGAGATGCAATGGAGAACCTTCGGATGATTGCGTGGAAAAGTCCGGCATCGGACAGGATCATTTTTCTGCCGAGAATGCCCTGGGAAGAGATGATGCGTTATACCCTGTGCTGCGACGCGGGACTTTCACTGGATACAGACACCTGCATCAACCAGCGGTACAGCCTGCCCAACAAGCTTTTTGACTATATTGCAGCAGGTATTCCGGTACTGGCCTCTCCGTTGCCGGAGGTAAGTGCACTGGTTGAGGCATACGGATGCGGCATGGTGTTGGGTGAAGTGACTCCGGAAGACATTGCGGTGCGGCTTCAGAAGCTTGCTGACGAACGCTCACTTTTGCTTTCCTTGAAGGAAAAGGCAGAGGAGGCCCGGAGAGAACTGACATGGGAAAAGGAAAAGGTAAAAGAACAAGAATTGATCAGGAGTGTTATAAAGTCAAATTCAAAGGGATGACAAAGGCTTTTCTGAAGAAGTATATGCCTGAAATCACAGGCACACTGCTGGGAGCTCTCGGAGGTTACCTTTACTGGAAATATGTGGGGTGCCTTTCGGGCACGTGTGCCATAAAGTCAAACTGGTACCTTATGGTGCCATGGGCAGGTGTTCTGGGATACCTGGCAGGTTCAGTGGCCGGTGACATGATCCGGAAAAGGAAGAAACCGGCAGAACCGGGGGAAAACTGAAGGAGGTGTTGGAATCATTTCAAGGTCTCCGGTCCGGAGGCTTTTGCCTTTTCATTCTAGAAGGGAAGTTTGTATATTGCGTAAGGATTACTACTACAAACCAACCCATAACCATGAAAACAAACCGAAGGAATTTTCTCCGTACGGCTGCCGTTGCCGGGGCCGGCACCGTTACTGCCGTATCGCTGGGATCTTGTTCCCGCCGGGATAAGTCAGCCGAAGCTATGCCCTTCATCAGGGAGGCCGTGGCAGCATCACACTCACAGAGTTTCAATATGTCAGGCTATGCGGCGCCTCCATTGGCAAAGGTCCGCGTGGGATTCATCGGCCTGGGCATGAGAGGCCCGGGAGCCGTGGAGCGGATGGCTCATATCGAGGGTGTTGAAATTGCAGCGCTGTGCGACAAATACACTGACAGGGTGGAGAAGGTTCAGGCAATAGTTACAAAATTTGGTCTCCCGCAGGCAAAGGCCTTCAGTGGCAGCGAGGAGGCATGGAAGGGACTATGCGATGACCCGGATATTGACCTTGTGTACATATGCACTCCCTGGGCTCATCACACCCCAATGGCTGTGTATGCCATGGAGGCAGGAAAGCATGTGGCAGTGGAGGTTCCGGCAGCAAAGACAGTGGATGAGTGCTGGCAGCTTGTAGAGGTCTCTGAGCGAACGAAGATGCACTGTATGCAGCTCGAGAACTGCTGCTATGACTTCTTCGAGCTTCTGACCCTGAATATGGCCCGCCAGGGTCTCTTCGGCGATATCGTGCACGGTGAGGGAGCTTATATCCATGACCTGCGCTGGGATTTCACATATGACAAGAATGGTTATGCAGACATGTGGAGGCTGAAGGAGAATGTCCGCAACGGCAACCTTTATCCGACTCACGGACTGGGACCGGTCTGCCAGATAATGAATATCAACCGGGGTGACAGGATGGAATATCTTACATCGCTCTCATCCAATGATTTTGCAATGGGGCCTGAGCTGGACCAGCTGGCAAAGGAGGACCCGTTCTACGCACCATATGCCGGGAAAAGTTACCGCGGCAACATGAACACCACGCTGGTGAAAACATCTCTCGGCAGGAGCATAATGATACAGCATGATGTCTCCAGTCCCAGACCCTATTCCAGGATACACCTGGTGAGCGGCACGAAGGGATTTGCACAGAAGTGGCCTTCGCCGGCGCGGATAGCCCTGGGGCACAGGTGGATGCCGGATGAGGAATTTGCCGCTCTGGAGGCACAGCACACTCCTGAGATTGTGAAACGGGTGGGAGAGATGGCAAAGGCCATAGGGGGTCACGGAGGGATGGATTTCATCATGGACTGGAGGCTGATTGACTGCCTCAGGAATGGTCTTCCGCTCGATCAGGATGTGTATGACGCAGCCCTGTGGAGTGTCATTGCGCCGCTCAGCGAATGGTCAGTTGCCAACCGTTCAGGCTCAATTGATGTGCCTGATTTCACATGCGGATCATGGAAGGTAAATACTCCGTTTGACCCGAATCTGACAGCCGGAGGTACCACGAAGGTACTCAAACCCCAGGGCAGCGATGCTCAGCTTGAGGTTTAGAAATGTCCCACTCCGCGTAACCATGTCTGACGGGTCGCATGGCTCCGTGTCGGGTTTAACCGGTCTCAACAGGATAAGATTCTATTATCAGGATAATCGGATAATATATTTTTTACATTTGCGGGCAAATTTTCTGACCGGATGTTTGGTTCAATAACATTTTTGGCAATCCTGCTTCTGACGCTGCCGATATTCGCGGTCCCAAGACCGCTGAAGTACCGGTACGCGCTTGGTCTGCTGGTCGCAGGCTTCGTGGTGACATCAGCCTGGAGCCTTGGCGTATCGACCGGACCGGGGCATCTGAAGGAGATTTGCCTGTTTTCGCCGGCCACCGGCAGCAGGGTGGTTCTGGTCATCGATGAGCTGACAGCATTCTTTATCCTGGTAATAAACATAACAGTACTGATCGGGTTCCTTTACGCAAAGGGTTACCTGGCACCGTATGAGAAGCGGATGAACTCGCTCCGCTTCTCGATACATTATTTTTCATACCTGTGGCTCTGGCTGTCGATGCTGATGGTGGTGATGATCCGCGACGGCCTGTCGTTCCTTATCGTATGGGAGATAATGGCCCTCTCTTCGTTTTTCCTGGTGATCTTCGATGCGGAAGAGAGGAGTATAATGAAGACGGGTATAAGCTATCTCATCCAGATGCACGTCGGGATGTTTTTCATACTTGTGGCGTTCCTGATGGTCCAGAATGCAACGGGAAAAATGAGCTTTGACGCGCTGGGTGAATACTTCACGAGGCACCGCAACCTTCCCCTTTTCCTTCTTTTCTTTGCCGGGTTTGCCATAAAAGCTGGATTTATACCTCTCCACACATGGCTTCCTGAGGCCCATCCCTCTGCACCCTCGCATGTCTCAGGGGTGATGTCGGGGGTAATGATCAAGATGGGTATCTACGGGATTGTGCGGGTGCTGATCTCCATGCAGTCAGATCTGATGGTGACAGGTGTGATCATCCTGCTCGTATCACTACTCTCGGGGGTAATGGGGGTGATGATGGCAATAGTGCAGCATGACCTTAAGAAAATTCTGGCCTGGTCTACCATTGAGAACATCGGAATAATAGGAACTGGTGTGGGCCTCGGTGTCATAGGACTTGCCGTTGAAAACACTTCTCTGGCGGTGTTGGGTTTTGGGGGAGGCTTGATGCATGTGCTCAATCATTCCCTGTTCAAGTCGCTTCTCTTCTTCAATGCCGGGTCAGTATACCATGCCGCTCACACAAGGAATTTGGAGCAGACAGGGGGTCTGATGAAGAGGATGCCCCGGACTGCTGTACTTTTCCTCATCGGCTCACTGGCAATATGCGGTCTGCCGCCGTTTAACGGATTCATTTCCGAATACATTATATATATGGGAATGTTCAACAGTCTCTCAGGGGCAACACTGTATCATTCAATCCTGATAGTAGGGTCGGTGGCAGCGCTTGCCCTGATTGGAGGGCTGGCCGTCTTCTGTTTCACAAGGGCATTCGGAATCGTTTTCCTGGGGGAGCCGCGCAGCGAAAAGGCTGTTCTGGCCAGCGAAGTAAGCGGTTCCATGATATTCCCGCAATTGATTACTGTTGCGATGATACTGATGATTGGTCTCGGCTCACCGTTTATTGTAAAACCCCTACTTGAAGCTGTGGCCCGGACCTGGGGTCTTGGCGACCTGCCGCTGGTCACAGGAGCCTTTACTGCCAACCTGTCGCAGATCAGTTTCGCCGGAGGTACTTTTATTGTGTTGCTGGCTGCCCTTCTTCTTTACCGCCGGTACCACCTGGCGCGCAGGATCGTAACCGCCGGTCCCACTTGGGGGTGTGGCTACACTGCAGCGACGCCGAAACTGCAATACACGGCAACTTCGTTCGCCTATAACTACAATCACCTGGCAAAACCGTTGTTGCAGAACTGCAAGGAGATGGAGGAGATAGGCGAAGGGGAGATCTTTCCGCGCAAACGGAGGTTCATCTCCCGCAGCGATGACTTCTTCAAGAGGGTATTGATTGACAGGCCGGCAGACTGGACAGCCAGGATGCTTAAAAAGATAGCCGTGATGCAGACAGGGCAGATACGGCACTATATCCTCTATGCCTTCCTGTTTATGCTTCTTGTGTTGCTGCTGGCGATGCTAAAGATAATGTGACGATGGCAGGATTCATACTCATAGCGGTTGCAGCTTTCTTCTTCCCGGGAATCATACTCAGGACGAAGAGCATCGCCTCGGGGCGGAAGGGGCCCGGTATATTCCAGCCTCTGAGGGATGTGTCAGTGCTCCTCCGTAAGGGAAGTGTCTTCAGCGACACCACGGGTCTCATCTTCCGCATTGCGCCATCCGTGACCCTCGTCTCTGTGATACTGGCAGTGATGCTGCTACCCTTTGCAGAGCAGAAAGCCCTGCTGTCTTTTGAGGGCGACTTCATCCTCTTTGCCTACCTGCTGGCACTGGGCAGGTTCTTTACGATTATTGCAGCGCTCGACACAGGCAGCAGCTTCGAGGGGATGGGAGCAAGCCGCGAAGCCCTCTTCTCAATTCTTGTGGAACCGGCCTTCTTTGTGCTTATGGCAACCTTCGCGATGTTTACCGGATATACTTCTTTCTCAGTTATATTCAACCATTTCTTTATCACCGGGAATGATTACGTACTTATATACAGCATTATAGGTGCTTACCTGCTTGCGCAGATAGCCATGGTGGAGAACAGCAGGTTGCCGGTCGATGATCCCAAAACACACCTCGAACTGACCATGATACACGAGGTTATGATCCTTGACTACAGTGGCTTCGACAAGGCGCTCATTCACATCGGAACATGGCTGAAATTCACCATATATGGCTCGCTGATCTACAACCTTATCGTGCCGGCAGGATGGAACCTGTTCCTGAAGATAGGACTCTTCTTCGCCGTTCAGGCGCTTTTTGCCGTGGTGATTGGTTTCACGGAGTCATTCCGTGCGAGAAACAAGATGAACAAGAACCCGAAGTTTATCCTGACGTTGTCAGCGATCGCGCTTATTGGATTCATGGTGATACTGATACTTACTGACAAACTGGCCTGAAAGAAGTATGGTAAACTATCTCATAGTTTTGTTTGCAGTCACGCTGATGTACTTCGCCTCGGCGGAAAGACTGTCTACCTATGTCAGGCTGGTAGCGCTGCAGGGATTACTCCTTTGCGGTATAGCTGTGTTCGAACTTAAGGAGGTAAACCTGGCAAACCTGCTCTTCATCGTTTCTGAGACGCTGCTGTTCAAGGCACTGCTTTTGCCGTACCTGTTAAGCAGGATCATCCGCAAGTCAGGTGTGACCAAGGTGCACCGGCAGGCGGTGCCCGGTTTCTACCTGCTGCTCTTCTCCATTGCAGGGCTGCTTGTCAGCGTTATCCTGGCGGTGATCCTGGTCAACCCGTTCATCAACTCTATCTACCTGGCGATTGCGCTCTTCACCCTCTTCACCGGGTTGCTGCTGATAGTGACTCATAAACTTATCATCTCACATCTTATCGGTTTTCTGGTAGTAGAGAATGCCGTATTCCTCTTTTCGCTGGCGGTGGGCAACGAGATGCCGATGCTCATCAACATCGGGATACTTCTTGACATATTCGTGGGTGTCCTGATACTGGGCTTTTTCGGGCTTCGCCTCAAGCCTCATACAAATGAACTGACGATGCTGAAAGACTAGGGATATGCTTCTGATATTTTTCATACTGTCTCTGGCGCTGAGCGGCTTGATTCTTCTCTCGGGGAGCAGGTCGCTGACAAAGTCTCTGTCGCTGGTGTTTTCGGCTCTCCTTATCGGCATTACCGTACATGCCTGGCAGAACAGGGGCGGCACCGAGCTCACCTATTTTACCTATGACAGCACGGCCGTACTTCTGCTCTCGGTGCTGGCGATTCTGACGCTGCCTACGGTTTACCATGGCTTCATTTATACACGTGAAGACACGGTTAAGAGATACAATATTTACCATTCCGGCCTTATAGCCCTGATGACATTCATGGCAGGAGCCTACCTGGCCAATACGATGACGGTGCTCTGGATATTCGTGGAGGCAACCACGCTGGCTGTGGCTGTGCTCATTTACCATGACCGCACCGAGATGGCGCTGGAGGCAACATGGAAGTATGTTTTCATCTGCTCGACGGGTATAGCGCTTGCCTACCTGGGGATCCTTTTTCTCGGGTTCATCTACGGCAGGGGCGATGCACCCAATCTCTCATTCTCGTCGTTTGACAGGGTGCTGAGCCATGCCGATCCGATGTACCTGAGGATAGCTTTCATCTTTGTTTTGGTGGGATTCAGCACCAAGATGGGTCTCTTCCCGATGCATACCGTCACCATTGATGCCCATTCGGTGGCGCCACCTCCGGTCAGTGCCCTCATATCAACGACACTCATGAATGTCGGTTTCCTGGCCATTTACAGGGTCTATACTCTCTTTGCCTCCACGCCGGTACTGCCCTTTATGAACCATGTGCTGGTGTTGGCGGGACTCCTTTCGCTTCTTATCTCAGCAGGGTACATGCTCAAGGCTAAGCACCTGAAGCGGATGCTGGCATACTCGAGCCTTGAGAATATGGGGCTGGTGGCAATAGCCCTCGGCACCGGGAAGTATGGCTATTATGCGGCGCTGCTGCTGATAGTGCTGCACTCACTTGCCAAATCGAGTCTCTTTTACCAGATGGGCCAGCTCTCACGGATACTTCACACCTTCAAGCTTGACGAGAGCGGCAGGTACATGAAGCTGTACCCGGCCGGCGCCATGGTTTTGCTTACCGGGATGATCTGCATTCTGGCAATACCTCCCTCAGGCATGTTCATCTCCGAATTCATGATCTTCAGGGCCATGGTCAGCAACGGCCAGTGGTTGGTGCTTACGGCTGCGGTAGTACTGCTCTGCTTCGTCATATATGCGATGAGCACAAGGATAATGCATGTTAATTTTTCAATGCCCAGGAATGAAAACGGGCTCAGACAACCGGGCAATGTCAGTCCGGTTGAGACTGTAAGTCAGTTCCTCCTGCTTGCGCTTGTGATCATGGCCTGCTTCTGGCAGCCGCCATTCCTGGTTGACCTTATCAACAGCAGCATTTCACTGCTGCCCTGGTAGAAACGATGAACGAAAGCAAAGTATATATCGAAGTAAGGAACGGTTCCGGACCGGTTGGCATTGGCGAGGTACCCGTGCTGGAGTACGGCAGCTTCTATGAGGAGGTATGCACCATGCTCGGCGACGAGCGGTTTCATTGCCTGTCCTATTTCTGTTATCCTGCCGGGGTTGGTCTGAAGTTCATCTGCTGCATAGCCGATGACGGTTCGGGTACAATCAGGATACTCAGTCACGAGCATTCAGGCAGAGCCCCTTTGCCCGCACTGACCCCGAAGGTTTATGCAATGCATATTTTTGAACGTGAGATACATGAGAATCAGGGTGTGATGTTTGAAGAGCATCCATGGCTCAAGCCGGTGAGGTCCCCGCACGACAGGGCAGACCGGCAGAGCGTGATGGATTCCTATCCCTTTTATGAAATTGAAGGGGAGGAGCTTCACGAGGTGGGTGTGGGACCCGTGCATGCCGGTGTTATTGAACCCGGACACTTCCGCTTCATCTGCAACGGGGAGAAGGTATTGCATCTCGAGATACAGCTGGGCTACCAGCACAGGGGTATTGAGAATCTCTTAACCGGGAGTGGCAGCGGGTTGCGCAGGGCGATTTTATCTGAAGATATTGCCGGCGATACTGTCATCGGCCACGGGCTTGCCCATGCACAGCTTGCTGAGTCTCTGGCTCTCCTGGAGCCCTCAGTAACACTGCAGATCGAGCGGTGCATAGCCCTTGAACTTGAGCGGATTGCGGTTCATATAGGCGATACGGCGGCGCTGTGTGGTGATGTTGCCTACCAGCTCGGACAGGTGGCCTGCGAGGCTCTCCGGACCATGGTGATCAATACCACCCAGTACTGGTGCGGGAATCGTTTCGGGAAGAGCATGATCCGCCCCGGCGGAACCAACTTTCCGCTGACGGAAGAAATTGCCGAAGAGATTCTCAGAGTACTGGAAGAAGTTGACAGGCGATACGCCAGTGTTACTGACTGTGTCTACAGTCTGCCGAGCGTTCTGGGGCGTTTCGAGGATATCGGTACCGTCACCCGGGCACAGGCCGTTGCCATTGGCGCAGTGGGAATGGCAGCGCGCACCTGCGGGGTGCCGAGGGACATACGGTACACTCACCCCTTTCAGCATTACAGGCAGACTGCCGTTACTTCAGTGATGCAGGAGAGCGGCGACGTGCTTGCACGTGGCAGACTGCGTGCGCTGGAGACAAAGGAATCGGTAAAACTTATACGCACTCTTATAGATGAGTGGCGGAAATCGGGTATTGAAGGAACCAGGCCTTGCTATGACCTGGCGTTCAGGCCTGACAGCCTTGCCATCTCCGTCACCGAGGGGTGGAGAGGGGAGATATGCCATGTTGCAGTCACTGACAGCAGTGGCAGGCTGAAGGTTTATAAAATCAAGGATCCCTCGATGCACAACTGGATGGCCCTGGCGCTGGCGGTGCGCAACCAGGAAATATCTGATTTCCCGGTGTGCAACAAGAGTTTCAACCTGTCGTATTGCGGACATGATCTGTAATTGACCAACTTACAGTGGAATGCTAAAGGAAATAAAAATACTTTCAGATCACGGAAAACAGTTTGTACCCGATCTCAGAAACCAACCTGTTTCAGCACGATTTCGCGGGAGACCGGTCATCTCTGCAGATGTCACCCCGGAGCAGGCTGCCATGGTTGCTGCCCTTTGCCCTTCAGGCGCCATTGACGGCACCAGCGGCGCCATTGACCTTGGCAGGTGCACCTTCTGCAACGAGTGCGCACTGGCCATGCCGGAGTTGTACCGGTTTACAAATGACTACCGTATTGCCGCCACCAGGAGGGAAGACCTTGTCATCAGGCCCGGGCAGTCTGAACCGCTCAGGATAGATGAGGCTGCAGTAAGAAAAGAGGTCCGCAGGCTGTTTAAAAAGTCGCTGAAACTACGCCAGGTTTCGGCCGGAGGTGACAATTCATGCGAGATGGAGCTGGGAGCTGCAGGTAACGTGAACTTTGACATGGGAAGATTCGGGATAGAGTTCGTAGCCTCGCCGCGTCATTCAGACGGTATCGTCATCACCGGCCCGGTAACTGAAAACATGGCCGGGGCGCTTGAGATCACCTATGATGCCATTCCGGCTCCCAAGGTGATCATACTTGCAGGCACCGACGCCATCAGCGGAGGACTCTTTGCCGACAGCCCCGCCGTAAAGAGGGATTTTGTTGAAAAACATCATATTGACCTCTATGTTCCAGGCAACCCTGCCCATCCGCTGACATTCATTAACGGGATGATGGATCTGTTAGGCATCAGTCGGTAGGCAATTGTAAAACTGACAGCTGGGCCTTGCCGACCTGCCAGGCGGGGCCTCAGCTGCACTCCGACAAAACCCCGGGATATTGAACTTCAGACCTTCCGGTCTTCCGGTCTTCCGGCCTTCCGGTCTTCCGGCCTTCCGGTCTTCCGGCCTTTTAC
>CAYYEH010000001.1:93291-95419 GCA_964470815.1 uncultured Rikenella sp. | reverse complement strand
ATAATTGCGTCAGCCGGTATACCTGTGATTTCCTGTGCTTTATCAGGCGTCATCTCAAGTGACGCCTTAAATTCATCAAAGCCCGCCACATGTTTCCGGATGAACTCCCTGTCGGTCATTCCCCGGTCAATGATCACGCGGGCCATGGCCAGTGCCAGGGCGGCGTCGGTGCCGGGCCACGGCCTTATCAGCAAATCAGCCTTATCTGCAGTTAGTGTGCGTCGCGGGTCAATAACCACCACCTTTGCTCCGTTCTGCCTCGCCTTTTCAATGTGGATCATCTCCTGGACATTTGTCTCGGCTGAATTCTTGCCCCAGAGAATTATCATGGATGCGTTGGCAAGGTCCCATGGAAGGTTATGCTTTACCTCCCCGAGGGTCAGCCTGACTGCCTCAAGTCCTGCCGGCCAGCAAAGGTTACCGTATGTAGTGGTGGCGCCTCCGAATTTCTTCCAGAATGTCCCGGCGATATCGTTGCTCAAACCTGAATAACCGCTTCCCTTATAAAACAGGACTGAATGAGGTCCGTGCTTTTCCCTGGCTCCGGTCAGCCTGGCCGCAATAAGAGCCAGTGCCTCATCAGTGCTGATGCGGGCAAATGAACCGTCAGGCTGCCGCTTCAGCGGGTAAATTATCCTTTCAGAAGAATATTCTCTTTCAAGGTAGGCAAGCCCCTTTATGCACGGCCCTTCCGGTGTGGCCATGTTGCCCTCATAGGGCAGGATTCGCACCACCTTTCCATCCCTGGTGAAGACTCGGAAGGAGCAGGTGCTGTAACAGTTTCTCGGACAGACTGTTATAAATTCTTCCATTTCCTCCTAGAGATCATCTATCGGCTCCTCAATGGTAACTTCCAGTCCCAGTACATGGTTAACCTGGTCAGCAATCGTCAGTGTGTAAGTGATCCGGTCCTGGCCGATATAGGTGAGATAACTGAAATTTGACAACGGAGTTGAATACGTAACACCAGCAATTTTCAGGGTTATGTCAGCTTTGGGAAAAGCTATATCAAAGCGATGATAATCAGTATAGGCTCCGTCAGCAACGGTGCCGAAGTTATATACGCGTTCATCATAGGAAGTGTCATCGGTGGTGGTGACGGTGACATCCTCAATTGTCTGACCGGTCTCATTGAGTATGCGGACATCAGTTGGTCCTTCTTCAGTCATGCATCTCTTTTTGCATGATGTAACCGTAACTATAAGGAGGGAGGCAAGAGCCAGAACTGATAGAATCTTCTTCATGTCCGGAGTTAAATTATTCCGGGACGAAAGATAAGAAAAACAGGTGACACGATTACGGGAGATGCTGTGGAAGATCAAATCTTTTCCATACACGAAGCACCGATCCACCCTTTGTTGCCGTCAGGGAGTCTCACCTCGCGGAATGCTCCCAGTTCCTGTTCAATGGTTACGGTAGTTCCGGAGTGGAGCACAAAAAGCTCATTTCCGGTTTCGCCCGGTGCACTGCGTCCGGTTACTATGCTGCAGGTAATGACTGCCTTCCTGTTGTGGTTGACAAGTGAATTGTTACGTACAGCGAGGGAAATCATCAGGATCGCCACTAAAAGGAAGGCAAGTGAGAGCCAGAATGAAAGGAGGCGTCCGCGTACCCTTGATTTGGTAAGGAAGATCAGGGCCAGCAGAAGGGCGGAGATGAACATCACCAGTGCTGCCACTGCCCACATGTTAGTGGATGTAAGCAATGCCAGGAAGTCAAACCATCTTACGAAAAAGAGCTGGGGAACGGTTTCGAACCTGTCTGTAATACGGCTCCTGGCTATCTGAAGGTTGTAGTCAATATCCTCATCTGCCGGAGCCATCAGTCTTGCCCGTTCGTAAAAGAGTATCGCCGAGGCGTTGTCGCCTGCCTTGAAGAAGGCATTGCCCGTGTTGTAAAGCAGGTCTTTGCTCCTGTAGCCCTCTTCCCATAACTTCCTGTAAACAGCTGCCGCACCTGAGAAATCACCTGAAGAGTACAGTTCACCGGCCTGGGAATATCTATCTTCGGGTGTTTGCCCGGTCATGCTGATGACAGCGGCAAAAAGTATGACTGGTATAAGTAATGTTCTTTTCATCTTCTCGCCTCTTAACCAAGAACGTTGTCAAGTTTTCCAATGAGTGATGCT
>CAYYEH010000001.1:42086-93191 GCA_964470815.1 uncultured Rikenella sp. | reverse complement strand
TTATCCCTTGATATCTCAGACTGAGGTATCCGGAGCTTGTCACCAAGATAGCCCCATAATGCCCTGGCAATCTCGGCATTAACAAGCTCATTCCTTCCTGATTTGAGAAGTGCATTTGCTTTTGCAAGCCTGGCACGGGCATTTCTGGAGGCCCTGCGGTTGCGCAGTCCTGCTATGTCGGCATTGCGTCTCATCTGTTCACGCCTCAGGAGCAGCACCGCTCCGGCCACAAACAGGGCAAGGGCATACCAGAGCCAGTAATGGAGTGAAGCAACCAGCGGCGACGACACTGTTGTCAGCCTGCCGCTGTCGTTTCGGATAAAGCGGATATCCTGTCCGAGATACTTCACATCCTCACCCGGGATGTAGACAGGAGCAGCACCCTCATCCTTGCCGGGAGTGCCTGTGACAATTACCTTGAATCCACCGGACCTGAGCGTTACATATTTTCCCTGTCCCGGATCAAACACCGAATAGGAGACCGGGGGTATGTCAAAAGTGCCGCTGTTCCTCGGTATAAGCAGGTATTCGAACACCTTGCTTCCCGATGCTGTTCCGCCACCCTTTACCGTAACTTTCGGATCATATTTTTCTATTCCCTGCGGGAAATTTATCTGTGGCTCCCCGGCAAGATTAAGGTTGCCGGTTCCTTTCAGGGTTATGGTCATCGTGATGGCATCATTCAGCTTCGCTTCGCCTGAAGAGATGGATGATTCCAGTGTAAATGACCCCACCGCACCGTGGTAATCGGCAGGCCTGGGCTCCGGCAGGGGCTTAACCCTTATCGTTGCCGGCTGGGTGGCTATCCTTCGCGGAACCGTTGAGACCGATGAAAAGAAGTTGTCAAAGAAGGGATCATCAAAGAACGGATCCCTCGCCCCTGTCCGTTCCTGGACCAGGACGGTCATTTCAACCGGCTCAATACGGATTTCTCCTGAAATCTGCGGGTACAGAATGAATCGCTGTATGACACCGGTACCATACTGCACTCCGTCAATCACCTCGGTTTCGAGGGTACGCAAAGGAGGAGTCTCGATGTCCTCCCTCAGGAATCCTTTGAAATCAGGATATTTAAGCTCCTGCAGCCCGGAGAGATTGATTCGTGTATAGAGCTTGAGAGTCGCTGTAACAGGCTGTCCGGCCCAGACTTCACGGTTGCCGAGAAGCAGCTTCATGGATACGTCCGATCCTGAGGCCGGTGCATCGCCGGCCGTCCTGCCCTGCCCTGTTGCTGCCTGCGACTGACCGGGAACTGCCTGTGACTGACCGGTAGCTGCCTGAGATGTTCCTCCGGCCGTGACGGTAATCTGCTTCTCCTGTGAGCTGACAGTAATCTTTTTGCTTTCAAACCTGGCTTCAGGAATGGTATAGGTTCCGGGAGTGGAGGCAACGACATAGTAAATGAGAGTTGTGGTTGAGACACTCTGGAAGTTGCCGTTTATCCACTGTGCGCTGCGGCTTGTTGACTGCTGGGGGCCCTGAACGGTGAATGACGGATCAAATTCAGGCGGAGTGAACTGACCGTCAGTGGAGTTGACAGTGTAGACTATCCTGAACCGTTCCCCTGCTCCCACAGCATCAGGTGCATCGACGTTGAGCACGATCTCCTGTGCAGCTGCCGTCAGGGCTGCTGCAAGGAAAACCATTACCACCACTATCCTTTTCATCGACGCCAAAATTACCAATTTTTAATGACCCTGACCTTCGTCTTCGCTGCCCTGTCACGCTGCACCTTTTCCTGTGTCTTCTTCTCGTTGGCAGCAAGAGCATCGAGAAGGCGCTTTGCATCCTCCCTGCTTATTGATTCCTGCTGCTGTTGTTGTTGCTGTTGTGGCTGCTGCTGATTATCCTGATCCTCCTTCTGCCGGGAGTCATCTTTCTTGTCCTGGTCATCCTGCTGCTTATCGTCCTTATTTTCCTGATCCTGCTTCTGATCCCTGTTCTGGTTCTGTTGCTGCTGCTCTTCCTCTTTTTTAAGCTGGTCCTGGGCATACGCAAGGTTATACTTCGCCTGGATATTATCAGGATTAAGCCTGAGGGAATTAATATAGGCATCAATGCTCTCCCGGAATTTCTGCTCCTTAAGAAGCGAGTTCCCGAGATTATAGAACCCTTCTGCCTGCTTCAGAGAGTCTCCTTCACTGGCCAGGACTGAACGGCTGAACTCCGATGCAGCCTCACCGAACCTTTTCTGTTTGTAAAGGGCATCACCCAGGTTGAATATGGCATTGTCTGCAGATTCAACATTCTCCTGTACGCGCCGGTACATCCCTTCGCTGCCGGCATATTCACCCTTTTTGTAGAGCCGGTTGCCCTTCCTGATATATTCCCTCTCCTGCTGCCCGAAAAGCGATACAGAAAGGGTTACCGTGCAGATGACGGCAACAAATGCCCTGTATATGGTTGTCCTTCCTGTCATCCTCTCTCCTTTCCAATAATTCCGAGACGCTTAAGTAGATTGTTCTTCCTGTCGGCGATAAGCAGGTCTGTTATAAGCAGGATAAACAGCAGCGCTGCCGGAATCAGAAACTGCTCGTTGTATTCGGTGTACATCACAGTATTGATCTCACTCTTCTTCATGCGGCCAATGTCATTGTATATCTCATTCAACCCGATGCTGGTGTTGCTGGCCCTGACATACCTGCCTCCGGTGACTGAGGCTATCTCCTGCAGTCCCTTCTCATCGAGCTTTGTTATCACTGTATTGCCCTGGTTATCCTTAAGATAATCGGTTCTTCCGCCTGTCATTACAGGTATGGGTGAGCCGTCAGGGGAGCCGATGCCGATGGTGTGGACCACAATCCCCTTTTCAGCTGCCAGCCGCGCCTTTTCAACGGCATCATCCTCATGGTTCTCGCCGTCGGTGATGATTATCAGCGCCCTGCTCTTATCACTCTCCGGGGTAAAAGATCTTGTTCCGAGGTCTATGGCGGCTCCTATGGCTGTTCCCTGTTTTGAGACAGCATCAGGACCTGCGGCGGAAAGGAACATCTTTGCGGAGAGATAGTCATTTGTTACCGGGATCTGCGTATATGCGTCACCGGCAAAAAGAATAAGGCCTATCCTGTCTTCCCTTAACTGGTCAACAAGCTGTGTGATAGCCTGTTTAGCCCTTTCGAGCCGTGATGGGGCAATATCGGCTGCCAGCATAGAGTTGCTTACATCAAGGGCTATGATTACCTCAACACCCTCACGTTTCACCTCCTCGAGCCTTGAACCGAACTGCGGCCTGGCTATGGTAAGGACTGCCACGATGAAGGCGAGCAGCCTCAATAAAAACTTAACGGTCATACGGGTCGGGCTGTAGTCGGGCGAGAGCCTCCTCAGCAACACGTCATCTCCAAACCGTTCCCTGGCCAGCCTCCTCCTCCTGTTGCCGATTATCCATATTACAATCAGCACCGGCACCAGCAGAAGCAGGTAAAGCATGTCAGTCTGTGCAAATCTGAATGTTTCCATAATCACGCTATGACATGTTTTTCATCAGCAGATACCTCAGCAGCAGCTCCAGTCCGAGCAGGAGAGCGGCTGCCAGCGCCCAGGGCATGAAGACCTCTTCGCGCCTGCTGTGCTCCCGGGTCTCAATCTTCGACTTCTCGAGCTTGTCTATTTCAAGGTAAACCTGTTGCAGGCTGTTATTATCGACAGCCCGGAAGTATTGTCCGCCGGTAAGCTCAGCTATTCTCTGCAGGAGCGCCTCGTCAATCTCAACCTGCATCTTCTGGTATCGCATCCCGAAAGGTGTCTGAACCGGGTAGTCAGCATACCCCATGCTGCCCACGCCGATGGTGTATACCCTTATTCCGAATGTCTTTGCAATCTCAGCCGCAGTCATCGGGTCTATAGATCCCAGGTTGTTGACACCGTCAGTAAGCAGTATAATGACCTTGCTTATTGCATCAGAGTCCTTTATCCTGTTTATGGCAGTAGCCAGTCCCACCCCGATGGCAGTCCCGTCCTCGATAATACCGCTCTTCACCTCCCTCAGCAGGTTGATAAGCACGGCATGGTCTGTTGTCAGCGGGCACTGTGTAAAACTTTCACCGCTGAACACTGTAAGTCCGATACGGTCATAGGGCCTTCCGCTGATGAATTCCGTTGCAACATTCTTTGATGCCTCCAGCCTGTCCGGCGTGAAGTCGCGCGCCAGCATCGAACCCGAGACGTCAAGGGCCAGGATGATGTCTATCCCCTCAGTGGTTGAACTCTGCCACCTGTCAACATTCTGCGGCCTTGCTATCACAATGATGACAAGTGCAATTGCTGCAAGTCTTATGGCAAAGAGGATGTGCCTCAGGTAGTGCCTGAAGGTCTTCCGGGCTGAGGCAAGAAACCCTGCAGTGGAAAGATTCACAGGTGCATTGGCCTTAGTCTGACGGAAGATGTAATAAGCCACCAACATCGGTATAACCAGCAGGAACCAGAGGAACCAGCCGTTCTCAAAAACTATGTTATGCATGGCTGCCTCCTTTCTCCGCCGACCTTCTCTGTCTTTCTGATGCGGCATCAATAATCCGGCTGTCAGCAGTGCTGCCTCCTGCACCGGCACTCTGGTCCGCTACGGCTGAATCATCCGGCTCCCTGGTCTCTTCTACAAACCTGACGGCATTTTCAAGCATACTTTCGTTGACAACGTCTTCAGGAATATATTTTGCGAACTTGACCATATCGGAGAGCGACAGCACCTCTTTCACCAGCGTCATCTGCCCCGTGGTTGTGACAGCAGCCCTGTGGAGCATGCGTACGGTCTCATCAGTGGTGAGCTCAGGTGAACTGATGCCGAAGCGGTTATCAATGTACCTCCTGAGTATATCTGAAAGCCTGGAGTAGTATTCCTTGATCTCCCCTTTTTGCCATAATTCCTCATTCCTGAGAGTCTGCAGCTCTTTCATCGCCGTTATATGGGCCGGCACCGGCGGCGGCTGCGGTTTGACGAATCTCCTCAGCGGGTTACGCGGCAGGAAACGTGCCAGCAGGTAGACAATCACTGCTGTAATGAGCACAATCACCAGCCATGGCAGCAACTCGGCGAATGTTACCGGGGCACTACGCGGCGGAATGATATCAAAAATTACATCTGTTGTATCTGACGGAGTTACGTCAGGGCGCAGCACATCCAGGAAGGAATAGTCTGAATAAAACCTGATAAGGCTGTCTCCCTTTGCTACCTCAGCATAAAATGGAGGTATTGTATAAGAACCTGAATCAAATGCAGTTATAAGGTATCTGTCGGTGAGTGTCAATGATCCGTCAGACGCAAGAACTGTGTCACGCGGGTCCCTGCGGAGAATTACGATCCTGCCTGCCAGGGTGTCGGCAACACGGCTCAGTTCTGCGGAGAAACCGGCCGGCACTTTTGCTGTCACGGTAAAGCGGGTCTGGTCACCAATAAGGATAACAGAGGTGTCAGGGGCAGAGGATACCTTTATCTCCTGAGCCTGCAAGGCCAGGGTGAGATTAAGCATAGCCAGGACTGATATCAGAGCTCTATTCATTATCCTACCTGTGTTTGAACAGTGATATCAGAGGTTTGATATAGTCGCCTCCGGTGCTGATTGATGCCACGTCGACCCCGCAACTTACAAAAGCGGCGGAAACGGTTTCATCATGTATTCTCCATTGCCTGGCATACTCTTTCCTGATCGCAGCCGAGGAGGTATCAATCCAGACATCACTGCCCGATTCAGGGTCAGCCACCTTCATAAATCCCACATCGGGCAGTTCCTTCTCGCGCCTGTCGCTGATGCGCAGTGCCACAACGTCGTGCTTGCCTGATGCAACACGGAGTGCATCTGTGAAGGTGGGAGCCATGAAATCTGAAAGAATAAAGGCGGTGCAACGCTTTCTAAGTACGTTTGTCAGGTATCTCAGCGGTTCTGTCAGGGAAGTGCCCGATCCCTTAGGTTCATAGCTGAGGAGCTCGCGGATAATGCGGAGCATGTGTCCTCTTCCCTTCTTCGGAGGTATGTACTTCTCAACACGGTCAGAGAAGAGCATGAGCCCTACCTTGTCATTGTTCGCTACAACCGAGTAGGCCAGCACAGCTGCAATTTCGGTCATCATCTCCCGCTTTGTCGATGTGATTGTGCCAAACTCGCCAGAGCGGCTGACATCCACCAGCAGCATGACAGTCAGCTCTCTCTCCTCCTCGAAAATCTTGACGTATGGGTGACCGAACCGTGCCGTGACGTTCCAGTCGATGTTGCGAATGTCATCGCCAAACTGATACTCGCGTACCTCACTGAAGGCCATACCCCTTCCCCGGAAGGCACTGTGATACTCACCGGCAAAGATCTGGCGGGTCAATCCCCGTGACCTGATCTCAATCTTTCTGACTTTCTTCAGCAGCTCTGTTGTCTCCACTTCTCTTACCTCTGCCTTAAACGCTCATGGGTGACTGTATAAAACCACTCCTCCCTTTTCAGCTTCACACTTATTTCCTGCCCGCCTGACTTGTAGGTCCAGCTGTTAAGCCCTGCAGCAGTGTATCTGTTATTCATTTCCTTGATTCTGGCCTCATAACCGGCATTGCCGGATGTGATTCTCACCCCGTTGCACCTCCCCCCGGAGTCAAAAAACACAAGCCATGTCTCATTATCGTCCACAGAATGGTACTTAAGATACCTGTAACTGTCGTTTCGTACGGTGTTGTCTGGTGTAAGCCCCGGCATATTCCCGGCTATCGCCTCACGCACATTCTTCTCGGTCAGACCGATATATTCCTGAGCCCTCACAGGCAGGAAAAGCACCAGAAGCACAAGTGACAGTTGTAATCTCTTCATTGGATCTACGGCACCTCCACGGTATTGAGTATCTCGGCAATGATATTGTCCTGCGTAATATTCTCCGCTTCAGCCTCATAGGTCAGCCCGATACGGTGGCGCAGCACATCTGCACAGAGTGAACGTACGTCCTCAGGTACCACAAAACCCCTGCGCCTGATGAATGCGTATGCTTTTGCGGCCATGGCCAGGCTTATACCTGCCCTGGGCGATGCGCCGTAGGCTATCAGCGGGGTGAACCTTGAGAGGCCGTACCTGTCTGGCTGGCGTGTTGCAAAGACTATGTCAAGGATATAGTTTTCTATCTTTTCATCAAGATACACCTCCTTGACAACTTCCCTGGCCCGCAGGATATCCTCCGGCTTGAGGATTGTCTTCGCCACCGGGAATTCGCGTGCCAGGTTTTCACGGATAATAAGCCGCTCTTCCTCCCTCTCAGGATAGGTTATGACCACCTTGAGCATAAACCTGTCGACCTGGGCCTCGGGAAGCGGGTATGTTCCCTCCTGTTCTATCGGGTTCTGGGTTGCCAGAACCATAAAGGGCTCATCGAGCCTGTAAGTATGCTCCCCAATGGTCACCTGCCTCTCCTGCATCGCCTCAAGCAGGGCGCTCTGCACTTTTGCCGGTGACCGGTTTATCTCATCGGCAAGTATAAAGTTGGCAAATACGGGCCCCTTCCGGACAATGAATTCTTCCCGCTTCTGGCTGTATATCATTGTCCCGATAAGGTCAGCCGGGAGCAGGTCAGGGGTAAACTGTATACGGCTGAACTTCGTGTCAATGACCGAGGCAAGGGTCTTGATGGCCAGAGTCTTTGCCAGACCCGGAACACCCTCAAGGAGGATGTGCCCGTTTGAAAGCAATCCTATCAGAAGCGAGTCTGTCAGGTGGCGCTGCCCTATAATGACCTTGTTTATCTCCTGCCTGATAAGATCAACAAATGCACTCTCCTTTTCGATCTTTTCATTCAGGAGCCTGATGTCTGTAGTATGTTCCATTTGATGCTGATTGAAATACTGTATTAAAAAGCTTCGCAAATATCATCTCTGATATTAAAAAACCTTGTTAAATGTTGTTAAAGAAGTGTTAAAGGCTCTTTCCGAACCTGCAATGGCTGAATATCCTCACCATGATGATGAGCACCAGCGGTATAAGTGCCGGGTTAATGCCCTGTCCGGCAATGAGTGAGACAGGCAGCCAAAGGGCTGAAATGAGAAGAGTTACCCGACACAGTTTCACTGCTTTCCTGCCTGAGGCAAGCATTACTGACAATACCGGTATCAGTATGTTTATTCCAAGGAAGAGCAGGTTGAAATGTAGCGCATCATGCTCCGAAAAGATGTTGGTGAACACCAGCAGAAGGGCAATGACCGAGTAGATAAGAAACAGCAGAGAGTCAAGCACCTTCCCGATTGCAGGTTTCCTGAAGACAAATGTTGCCAGCAGCACGAACAAAAGAAACAGCCAGAACACGGCCTGCGGAACCCATGGCTTCGCGGCCGCAGGCGGTGCGGGCAGATCAACCACCGTTTCCACGGGCCCGGCAAGCGGCTGCTGCATACCGTCATGAATAATCAGGGTACCGGCAAAATTATCCCTTAACAAAATGGGAAGGAACATTTCATCTGCCACAGTAGCCTTCGTGTCTGCCTGCAGTCCCAGCAGCATGTCGGCACCAAAATCAAGCCAGGGGAGGACTTTCTGATAAGGGTCAATAAGCTGCCTGAAGCTTTTCTTCTTCTCCCTCTGGGGAAAGATGACGGTGTCAGTCGCAGAGGCCGCCACAATATCCCTGACCCTGGTTGCGCAGTTGTCAAAGAAGAAATCATACCTGTATTTAATATTCTCAGGCTTGAGATTCTCATTGATAAGCTCAAACAGCTTCTCTTTTTCCTGTGTGGAAAGATTCAGCTTCTGTGACCAGACGGACCTTCCTTCGGATATGTATTCTTCGAGAAACCTTTCGTAACTGTAGGCTCCAAGCATATAGTCGAGCCGTCCCTTTGCAAAGCGGTAAACGAAGTTGGGAGTGGAAAAGTCGAAGATACCCCAGTTATAAACCATGTCAAAGGTAGTCCCGCGTATGGCGATCCTCAGTGCAGTGTGTCCGTAAATGGAGTAGCTGGCATTACCGGGGGCACATGTAATCATATAGATATCGGCGCTGTCAGCTGGCTGAGCCCTGGATACTCCCGGCAGGAAAAATGACAGGGTCACAGCAAGAAAAATAATCCTTCTCATCATTTGCTTTTTTAGTGTTGGCTTTGCTTTATGCTTTACACCCGGTTCAGTATCTCTCCGGGTCATCGGCCCATGCAATGGCAGTTCTGACAGCCCGGTGCCATCCACGGACAAATTCGTTTCTCTCACCGGGTTCCATCGCAGGCGCAAAACGCCGCTCCGGCTGCCATTGATTCCTCAGTTCACCAATGCTGCCCCAGCAGCCGGTTGCCAGGCCGGCAAGGAATGCAGCCCCAAGAGCGGTAGTCTCGGTAACCCGCGACCTCACTACATCGGCCTGTAAAAGGTCAGCCTGGAACTGCATCAGCCTGTCATTGACGGTAGCTCCGCCATCTACTCTTAACTCTTTTATTTTCAAATAAGAATCCTTCTCCATCGCAAGTAAAACATCAAGTACCTGGTAAGCAATGCTGTCCAGTGCTGCACGGGCAATATGTGCTGACGATGCTCCCCTTGTAAGGCCGGTAATTGTACCCCTTGCATGCTGGTTCCAGTATGGAGCTCCCAGGCCGGCAAAAGCAGGGACGAAGTATATTCCTTCGGCGGAGCTGACCTGCGCAGCCAGCTCCTCTACGTCAGATGACTGACTGATAATGCCAAGGCCGTCCCTCAGCCACTGCACCACAGCTCCCCCGATGAAGATACTTCCTTCAAGAGCGTACACCGTTTCCCGGCCAATCTGCCATGCCACGGTTGTCAGCAGGCTGTTTACCGACTTCATCGGTCTTTTGCCGGTATTCATCATCATAAAGCATCCTGTTCCGTAGGTATTCTTGACCATACCCTCCTCGACGCACATCTGTCCGAACAGCGCCGCCTGCTGGTCGCCGGCGATACCTGAAACGGGAATCTGCGAGGTAAAAAGACCGGAAGTAAGGCCATAAACCTCACTCGAGGAGCGGACCTCCGGCAGCATCGGCTCAGGGATCCCGAACAGGGTCAGCAATTCACTGTCCCACATCAGGGTATGTATATTGAAGAGCATAGTCCGGGATGCATTGGAGACGTCAGTCACATGCAGCCTGCCACCAGTCAGGTTCCACAAGAGCCATGAATCGATTGTGCCGAATGCCAGCTCGCCGCGGGCGGCCAACTCACGGGCGCCGCTGACATTCTCAAGTATCCATCTTACCTTTGTGGCAGAGAAATATGAATCAATAATCAACCCGGTCTTTTCTGCAATCATGGATGACAACCCTCCGGCAATGAGGCTGTCACAGTAGCCTGCAGTACGCCTGTCCTGCCAGACAATGGCATTGTATACAGGTTTGCCTGTCTTCCTGTTCCACACCACCGTCGTTTCCCTCTGGTTGGTTATACCGATTGCAGTAATATCTTCCGCTCCGGCACCGGCCCTTGAAAGAACCTCCGCAGCCACACCGGCCTGGGTTGCCCATATCTCCTCAGGATCATGCTCTACCCATCCCGGCTGTGGAAAAATCTGTGTGAACTCTTTCCGTGCCGAAGCAACCGGCTCACCACTTCGGTCGAAAAGAATAGCCCTTGAGCTGGTTGTCCCCTGGTCAAGAGAGAGAATTAAATCCTGTTTCATCTCTGTATCGCTGCTGTCAGGCCTTAAATTATGACATCTAAAGTAGTAATTTTTGAAATGCCATGACAGATAACCGGTATGCCATGAACAGGAAAGACAATCAGCCGGCTTACGTGTCCGGAAATAAAAAAAAACGTAAATTTGAGTATATCAAAATCCACCGGCCAGATGGTACAGAGATATGTGATAACCATAGGAAGACAGCTCGGCAGCGGCGGGCGGGAGATAGGGCAAAAACTCTCTGCAAGGCTCGGTATTGCATTCTATGACAAGGAACTGATCCGGATAGCTTCAAAGGAAAGCGGACTCAAGGAGGAATTCTTTGAAAGGGTTGATGAACAGAAACACTTCAGCCTCTTCCCCGGAGTACTTGGACTGCGAACATCAATTAATGACGATTTGTTTTCGAATTATTACCTGAGCAACGAATCTCTCTTCAGGATACAGAGCGATATTATGAGACGACTGGCCGGTGAGGGGCCGTGCATCTTCGTGGGCAGGTGTGCCGACTATGTAATGAAGGAGGAGAGGAATTGTCTGAATATCTTTATCAGCGCTGACACCGGTGACCGCATCAGGCGTATATCAGCCAGTCACAAGATTTCGGAACACAAGGCCAGGGAAATGATTGAACGGACCGACAAGGGGCGCTCGTCATATTACAACTACTTCTCAGGCAAGACCTGGGGCGCCGCCGAGTCATACCACCTGTGCATTAACTCATCTCTTCTCGGGATAGACGAGTCTGTGCGGCTGATCTCAAATGTGGCCGAATTGCGGTTCGGACTGGCAGGCAGGAAAGAATGACCGTCAGAATTTTGCCCCTGCCGGTATACGGTTGTTCTCACGGGTAAGAAGAAATGATTCCGTGGATGAATGCCTGAACGAATAATTATACCTCGCAGCCAGTTTCGCAGGATTGAGGACAACGGGATACAGACAGTATCCGAGCCCTGCAGGCTGAATGTTGAGCATCCGCAGATTCCAGAGAACCCACATTACCGGCTTCAGTGCTGAACAGGGAAACCTGTGAAACCGGGCTGCCGGTACAACATCACCCACAACCGTGCAACTATCCGGAGCCAGATTGAACACTCCCTCAATGTCATGGTCACCCAGAACAAGCTCTATCATCCCCGTGAAATCATCTTCATGGATGAACTGTACCCTGGTTTGCCTGAACGATTCAGGCAGAAAAGGCATTCGGATCAGAATTGAAACTACCGATTTCGGTTTCGAGTATCGGGGTCCCACCACCGTGCAGATCCTGAGTGCAACCGCATGAAAGTCCTGTACGCCGTTTCCACACATCAACATCTGCTCTACCAGTCTCTTATTCAGCCCATACCTGTATTTGCCGGGCATAAGCGGAACCGACTCATCCAGCCATATTTCATTCCTGCCTGCCGGCCCGTATATGGCTGCCGAACTTGAATAGATAAACTTCCTTACCGATGGTGTCTGCCTCGCTGCATCTATCACATTCAGTGAGCCGCAAACATCCATCTCAAATTCTTTCTTCCTGTTCCGCACGCTGCTCATTGTGCATGCAAAATGCAGGACGGCCTCTGGCCGCTCACGCGAAAACAACGCCAGGAGACTTCCCCTGTCAGTGGAATTGCACGCATAAAACCTGAATTCACCCCCCTCCTGCTGATCCTCCGGCTTCCTGACGTCAAGGCCTATTACTTCACAACCCCTTGATACCAGGTGACTTACAGCCAACCTGCCAAGGTAACCAGATGATCCGGTGACGAGTACTTTCATGACATGTCCTTACTGAAATTGAGAGGAGAGTCATTTAACTATGCTGGCCAATATCAGCTATCAATAAAAGAAATGAACCTAAACAATATCAAATTTAGAATATTCAAAACCCGAAGTCAATTTTTTCTTAATATTTCTTAAATTGTGGCTAAATCAGTTTTATGACATGGCAGGATCTGTAAATGAGAAGTTAAGCTGCCCCGCATGTTTGGACGGGTTGACACACGATGCGGGAACGGAATCCGACGGAACGAACGGAGAAAAGCTGCTCTGTAAGGGATGCGGCAGATCATACCGGCACAATGGTGATTATGTTGATTTCCTGAATGAAGGAGGCCTGGTTTTCAGAAACCGGAGGGAGAAGTTCTTCAGATCTGTTGTGGCGAGGATTTATACTCCGGTTACCAACATGATGTTCCTGCTGTGCGGAGGATCAAAGAATGCCAGAAATGAGGTGATGGGAAGGCTGAAAATCAAGCAGGGTGACACCGTGCTTGAAACAGGCATAGGTTACGGAGAGAATTTCCTATGGCTGGCACGCAGGGTTAAAGATCTGGCATATTACGGAATGGATATACAGAAAGAAATGCTGTCACACTGTGTAAGAAACCTGCGCAGGTGGAATATCCGGGCAGAGCTGGCAAGAGCTGATGCACAGTCACTGCCATACGGCAACAATGCTTTTGACGTGGTATTTCACCTGGGAGCCATCAACCTCTTTGATGACAAGGGTAAGGCCATCCGTGAGATGATAAGGGTAGCAAAACCCGGATCCCACATTGTTATTGCTGATGAGACAGAAAAGGCCGGGAGGTTGTTTAATATCTTTACCGGTGGCGCAGAAAAAGTAGTCCCCCCTGTCGTTATGGTGCCACCCGAAATGAAAAACATCTCCCTGAACACCATCTGGAAAGGTTATGGCTATGTAATTGAATTCGACGTTGACAAACCGATGCTTTAAAACCGCGGCATCATAAAGGCCTATTTGGTCCGTGCTTTGACAATCTTGTCATACTCGACATCAACAGGCTCCCAAAGCTCAACCTTATTACCCTCTATGTCAATGATATGCACAAACTTACCGTAATCATAGGTTTCAATTGAGTCAACCACCTCCACCCCTGATTTTTTAAGCTCCTCAACCAGTTCTTCCAGGTTTTCCACCCGGTAGTTGATCATGAAATCCTGTTCAGAGGATCCGAAGTATTTGGTTGTTTCGGCGAAAGGGCTCCATTGTGTAAAACCGTACTTCGAAGGGTCATCACCCTGTCTCCATTCGAAGCTTGTCCCGTACTCATCAGTATCCATTCCGAGATGGGTGGAGTACCATTCCTTTACCCTTTCCGGATCCTTGCATTTGAAAAACACGCCGCCAATACCTGTTACTTTTTTCATTAGATCTTCACTCTTGCTCTCATTCTTATTATCCGGTGCGATGGCAAATCCCAGGAGGAAGGCGGCGATGACTGCGCCGGCTGTCAGCGATGTTTTTTTCATAATCTGGAGGTTTAAAAACCATTAAGGTAGCAATTATTGCTTTACCTGTTATTCCTTAGCTGCACAGTTGAACATCCACTGTATTCCGAACCTGTCGCGGAGAGAACCATAATAGTCGCCCCAGAACATTTCCTGCAGTTGCTGTTCCACTACCCCTCCATCTGCCAGAGCTGAAAAGATGCGCCTTGTCTCCGTTCGGGTGGCAGGCATGAGGTTAATGTATACATTGTTGCCTGCAGTCACCCTGAATCCCATTGATTTCGGGGCATCACTGCCCATCAGGGCGAACCCGTCAAGTATCGGAAGGCTGACATGCATTACGAGATCAAGATCCTCCTCCGGAAGCGAAGGCATGTTTTCTGATGGAGGAACATCCCTGAACCGCATAATTCCTCCCTGGAACTCTCCGCCGAATACCTTCCTGTAGAAATTGAAGGCGGCTTCGGTCTCCCTCTCAAAATTGAGATAAACGCTTACCTGTGACATGATTGTTGTTTTTTAATGTTATACTGGCCTGAAAGTCTTTCTTTACTGCACATCCCCCGCAGTCTCCGCAGGAAGATGACCTGCCCGGCTTCAGGGCTCTGACGAATGACCAGATGGTATATGATACCGCCCCGAAGATGATCATGATTGTAATTATATCCTGGCTCATGATATTATATGTTTAAAACAACAATTTCCCTGCCTGGTTCACAATGAATGCCACAATCCACGCCAGTGCCGTTGTATAAAACATGCTGAAGAGTGCCCACCTGGTTGATGATTCTTTCCTGATTGCGGCAATTACAGCCACACAGGGGAAATAGATGAGCACAAAAAGCATGAATCCCAAAGCCACCCGGGGAGTAAATACTTTTTGTCCGGCCATCCCGCCTGAAGTATGTTCCTGCTCCCTCAACCTCTCTCCAAGTCCTGCTGTGCCATTTTCATCTGCCTCATCACCCTGGTAAAGCACGGCCATAGTACTGACAACCACCTCCTTGGCAGCCAGTCCTGTTACAATGCTTACCCCAAGCTTCCAGTCGAATCCCAGTGGCTGGACAGCCGGTTCGATGAAATGTCCTGCCCTGCCGATCCATGAATGCTCCAGGCGTTCCGTACGTGTCCCCTCTTCAAGCCTCGGGTAGTAAGAAAGAGCCCAGATGATTACCGAAGCCACGAGTATGATGCTTCCCATCTTGTGCAGATACTGCTTTGCATTAAACCACATATGCCTGACGGTGTTGCGCATGGAAGGGATACGATATGGCGGGAGCTCCATAACGAACGGCACATCCTTGCCGGCAAAAATTGTCTTCTTAAGAATCAATGCAACGGCAATGGCCAGAACAATCCCGGTCAGGTAAACGGAAAAAAGTACCAGCCCCTGTCTCCTCTCAAAAAAGGCAGATATGATAAGTACATAAACAGGCAGCCTTGCGCTGCATGACATGAATGGCGCTATCAGCATCGTCATCACACGGTCCTTCCGGTTCTCAAGTGTGCGGGTGGCCATTATGGCGGGCACGTTGCAGCCAAAGCCCATCAGCAGTGGTATGAACGACTTGCCATGAAGCCCGATGCGATGCATCAGCTTGTCCATGATAAAAGAGACCCTGGCCATATAACCTGTGTCTTCCATCAGCGAGATGAAGAAGAAGAGGATAAGGATGTTGGGAAGGAAGACGATGACTCCGCCAACACCTGAAATGATTCCGTCAACCACCAGGTCGTGCAGCGAGCCTGCCGGAATCAGGTTTCCCGCGAGTGCGCCCAGTCTTCCTACCCCTGCTTCAATCCATCCCATGGGGTAGCCCCCTGCGACAAAAGTCGTCTGGAACATAATAAACAGGAAGGCAAGAAAGATAGGGTATCCCCAGATGCGGTGAGTAAGCCAGTAATCAAGGTCCCTCCCGGTTCCGGCTTTCTCCTTTCGGACCGGAGTCATGGTTTCCGCCAGGGCTCCTGCAATAAAACCGTACCGGGCATCAGCCATAACCGAGTCAGCTTCTTCTCCGAATGCATTCGCCAGCCTGTGTCTTTCTGTCTGAGCCAGCCCGGGCAGGGAATGGTGATCAGGATAACCGGCAAGAATGCCAGACACCGAGCTGTCTCCCTCAAGAAGCTTGACAGCAAGGTACCTTGGGGGTATGCCGTTCAGAGACTCACCGTTCTTCATTATCTCTCTCTGAAGAGTATCCAGTGAAGCTTCAATCGTTTTACCGTAATTGATGCGTACTGGTCTTGCAGTTGAATCTTCACCCCTGAATACATCAACAACCTTGTTCAGCAGATCGATAATGCCTCTTCCCCTGACAGCTACTGTAGGAACAACGGGTATACCCATCATCATGCCCAGTTCGGAGTATTTCAGAGTGGCACCGCTCTTCTGCAACTCGTCATACATGTTCAGGGCAATGATCACCCTGACCTTCATCTCGATCAGTTGTGTTGTGAGATAGAGGTTCCTCTCGAGGTTGGAGGCATCAACCACGTTTATGACCACATCAGGTTTGCCTTCAAGCAAACGGGTCCTGACAAACATCTCCTCAGGGGTATATTCGGTCACCGAATAGGTCCCGGGAAGGTCTGTAAGATTGATCCTGAATCCTTTATGATGGATTATTGTCTCCCTCGCATCTATGGTGACCCCGCTGTAGTTGCCCGTCCTCTCGTGTGCGCCTGTTGCCTGGTTGAACAGTGAGGTCTTGCCGCTGTTGGGATTTCCCACAAGTGCCACATTTATGATTTTTCCCTCCCGCATGCAGTTATGGTGCCTGTCTCCGAAACTTTCTGCGGTAATCCCCGGAGCTGTTTCAACGCGGTACTCCTCTCCCGGAATCACCTCCACGAGCCAGGCTTCCCTGCGGCGCAGCGACACATTATAGCCCATGATGCGGTACTCCACCGGGTCAAGCAGCGGTGCGTTCCTGATGACCTCCACATTCTTGCCCCGGATGAATCCCATCTCCATTATCCGCTTGCGGAAAGCCCCGTTGCCATGTACTTTGGTAATTATTCCTTTCTGGCTGGTAGCCAGCTCTGATAATCTCATGCTTAGTTCTGATTAAAATGAAACACCCAGCCTCATGAAACCTGCAATACAATGCGGTATTCCGCTAAGGCTTCCGGATGGAAAAATGATATACTGAAGATCAGGCTGGAGGTAGGCATAATCACCAAAATGAAGTCTGTAAGTCACTTCAATTGTGGTTTCGGCGCCCGCGTTGCCGCTGAAGCGTCCGGCAGTGACAGCCACACCCGCCATATCGTCCTCCCTGCCCCTTATAAGCCCTGACACATTGATCCCCAGCCCGGCTGAAAGATCCATAAAGCTATCCACGGAAGGAGAATACCCTGCCTGCATGAAAAGGGCCACCTGGCGATTGTTCCTGTGCATCAGCGGTTGATCGGCGATTATATAACCCCCAAGTGTAGGGCTGTGTTCATCGGTCGGTGATTCATTTTTCCGGAAGCTGTCAAAAAGATGGTTATGGGAGAAAAGACCAATTTTGTATTCACCCTCAAGCCCGTTGATCACGATCTTATGGCTATACTCCATGATCGCCAGCAATCCGTCTTCCCTGTCGAATTTCCACCTTATATTGTATGGATTACTGTCAAACGGTATGGGGCGACCATCAAAAAGAGCCAGAGCAACGGAGCCTGCCCTGCCGGTTTCCAGAACTACCGTCAGGCCGGGTGATGTAAGAGGGAAGATCGGTGCGGGTATATTGCATGAAATTACCGGCATTATGCCAAATGAGCTGTTTAGATAGAGTCCGCCACTTTCCGAGAGTGCAAAAATTGCATTCAGATCCTGCAGGCCGGCCGTGATCACCACCCGTCCAAACTGTTGCCTGATCCACAGTTCCATGAGGAAGGTGTGGTTACCCGCTTCAATGTTTGAGGAGACCTGGGCATCACCGAAAAGTTCCGATGAAGGCATTGACCCAAGGGTATGAGCTCCGGTGACCGTAACAGTACCGTTTTTCCAGAGGCCGGTCTGGCCGGTATTCAGTGTTGCATTAAGGGAAGCCATGCCAAGCCAGGCTGTACCCTGCTTCAGGCCTCCGGCAATTGAACGGGCCATGTCACCGGTAAGAGAGGCAGTAAATTCTACGGCAGGAGCATCTTTCCCTTCATCCCCTTCAACATGCAAGGGGAATGCAAGTGCTGCCGAAATAAGGATTGAAAGCAGGGTGCCTGTATTTTTCATGGCATTATCTTAATAGTACGGCACAAATGTACCCGAGCCTATTATGACGCGAAATCCCCAATAATGATGATAATGGAGATGACGATCACCAGAAATGATGATTATGCAGCTACCCTTTCAGCTGCCTGTGTCGTCCGGTGTGATGTACTTTTTCACAACGGCATAAATCGCCAGGCCGGATACGGACTTTATTCCGGTTTTGGCTGAAAGATTTTTGCGATGGGTTATGACAGTATTGCTGCTGATGTGCAGTTCTTCAGCTATCTCCTTGGTTGACAGGCCTGAGGCAAGCAGTTTAAGAACCTCTATCTCCCTGTCGCTGAGGGTTGCATTACGTTGATCCGAAACAGTTCTTCCGTCGGGCAATCCGCCACTGACCGCCTCAATAATCCTTTCCGCCGGGTCATTGATGGTTATGCGGCCGTCAAACAGTGATAGGAGGCTCTCATCGAACAGGGCATAAACCAACGCAATTACCCTTGTCACCGGGGATAGATTTCTGATGCCGACAATGAACCTGGCGTTACCCTGAACAAGCCCGGGATTGATGATTACCGTCCCGGCACTCTTCAGGGTCAGAAGACGCTGTATATCCTCCGGTGACTCAGCCCTGATCAACGTAAAATTCCGGCCGGAATTACCGATAACGGTTGCCAGACCGTTGCAGATCAGCACCGATGGTTCTGCTATTATTATATTTGCCGGGTTAGCCAACGGTTATTTTTTTAATCCTTCCTCCATCGAAGCCACAAGGGGAATAAGGATATAGTCCTCAATCCTTGAATGAATCCTTAGGTCATGTTCAAGTTCGTAAAGTCTGAATAGGAGTTTTCTCCGTATCTTTTTTCCTTCCTTGAGAGGTAGGTACTCTATCAGGAGACTCTTAAGGTCATCAAGCTTTTCCTCAATATCATCATGATGTTCTTTGTATTCGGCAACGGAGTAGCCATGCATCTCCTGGGTGGCCGGCACTCCATCGGTCATTTCCATAAGCTGCCTGATGTACGGGAAAACAGTTTCTTCCTCATAGTCAAAATGATTCTTTACCTCAGCAAGGTATTCCATGAAAAACTTCTCGATCATCACAGTTTCCCTGGAACTGCCGCTATTGTTTATATCACGGATGATATCCATAATCCCGGGATAGACATCTTCCGTATAATAACGATGGCTGTTCTGAAGAAATCTGATAATGACAGGCATTTCCATCCCCGTAAGGGGGATGTCAACACTGTGGCTCACATCACTGTAGAGGCTGATCAGTGTCTGAAAAAGTCCGGGCGGAATATTGTGTTCATTTGCAAGATCGCCGACCGACCTTTCCTGCATCGGAAGCTCAATTTCAAGGTGCTCAAGGAAAAGAAGCAGAAAAGGATTCTCGGAAACAGCATCTGACATTCTTGTGTCGGCAGAGAGATTTGTTTTTCCGGTCATTCTCATGATTTACAATTCTGTGGGTTGACAGGCGCAGAAACCGGCAGTTGAGCAGGTTGAATACTGTTGTGAATATAACCAAAAAATCATCCTTTTGTTGAGCTGTCCCCGACTAACCGCCCGCCAAATATAAAAAAGAAATCCCGGCGTGCTATGCCGGGATCAAGGTCATTAAATGTACATTATATTGTCAACTATGCAAGTCTTACATTAACGGCATTTAAACCTTTTTTTCCTTCCTGCAGGTCAAACGTTACCTGGTCATTCTCCTTAATCTTGTCGATAAGGCCTGTGGAGTGAACAAAATACTCTTTTGATGAGTTGGCGTCTTTAATGAATCCAAATCCTTTGGACACATTGAAAAATTTAACAATTCCTTTATTCATTTGATGATATTTAATTGGCTGCAAAGGTAAGAGAGTTTTTGACATTCCGGCAAAAAGCATGTAAAAAACAGATGACGACTGTTCTTCCTTTTTTTATTTTTTCCAGAAAGCGCGGGTGAAGACAGCAATGATGGTAAATATTTCCAGGCGGCCAATAATCATCAGCAGCACCATGGTTATTTTCGCCAACTCATTGAAATGAGCATAGTTACCCATGTTCCCGGAAGCTCCCAGCCCCGGCCCCACGCATGACAGGGCAGAGACTGAAGCGCCTGCCGCTTCAATGGCAGGAATACCGGTGAGCAGGATAATAAACATTCCTGCCAGAAAAATAATGATATAAAGCTGGATGAATACTGTCATCAGGCTGTTGATGCTGTCAGGCACTACCTGGCCGTTAAGCTTCACTGGCGTTACGGCGCTGGGGTGCTGAAGCCTCACTATTACATTGCGGAGGTTTTTAATTGCAATCAGATGGCGTGCCATCTTTATCCCGCCGGTGGTGGATCCGGTTGATCCGCCGGCAAACATTATAAGGAAAACCAGAACCAGGGCAGCCTGCGGCCAGACCGTATAATCTGTTGTGGCATAACCTGTTGTAGAGATAGTTGATGTTACCTGGAAGAATGCATGTCTGAAAGCCACTTCAAAATTCCTTTCAGAACCGGTGTACAGTAACATAGTAACGGCAACTACAGCTGCCGTAGTAAAAAAAATGTAAAACCACAACTCTTCATTTGACTTTACCCTGGTAAAGTTCCTCTTCATGATAAAATAAAAGACCACAAAGCTTGCTGCGGAGATGAACATGAATAAACCAAGCACATACTGGATGTAATTCGAGTATCCTGAAATACTTGTGTTTTTGGTTGAAAAGCCACCGGTGGCGACGGTTCCGAAAGAGTGACAGATACTGTCGAAAAGCGGCATGCCTCCGGCAACAAGCAACAGTACAAGCACTACGGTGAGCACCATGTAGATCATAAGAACGGCGGAGGCTACTGATTTCGTCCTGGGAAGTATCTTTTCCTTCATTGATGACTCAAGGGAAAAGAGGCTGTATCCGCCAACCTTAAGGCTTGGAAGGACGATTATCACGAGGAGTATTATGCCAATACCTCCTATCCAGTGAGTCAGGCTCCGCCAGAAAAGAACTGACCTTGACAGGCTCTCCACATCGGTCAGAATGGAGGCTCCGGTAGTGGTGTATCCAGACACGCTCTCAAACAGCATATTGGTAAAACCTTTCATTTCATGGCTGAAAGCAAAGGGAAGGGTACCTGACAATACCAGCATGATCCATCCAAGGGTAACGCTCAGGTAGCCCTCCCGGGTGGAGACTTTCTGGTGCAACTGGCTCTTTAGCTGGAAAAAAAGAATTGATCCGGGTATTGCTGCGGCAGCAAATGCCATGATGAAAGGCCGTACAGGTTCTGAATATATCAGTGCCACCGGTATACAAAGCAGAAACGAGGAGGCTGAAATCAGGAGGATAAGCCCGACAATTTTAAATACGGATCTGAAATTGATGGTGTTCATGCCACCTGTCACTGTCAGGCCGGAGCTTTAAGGCCCCGGTTTTCGTGATTCCGGAGCGACTCGAACGCTCGACCCACAGCTTAGAAGGCTGTTGCTCTATCCAACTGAGCTACGGAACCGTACCGCGGTTTAAAAACCGCCGCAAATATAAACAGTTTTTTCCTTTTGACAACAGGATATTGCCTGCCAAGAGCCGCCGTCCGGTTCATTTGGTCCGTGATGTTCCTTCACGGTATTATTTCCCCCGGGTCAGTTGACCAGATCGTCAGGCGTTCTTCATCCAGTTGACCAGACCCTTCTTTTCAATTATCCCCTTCAGTTCATCCGGCAGAGGCTCGAATGAAAACTTCTTCCCTCCGACAATAAGTGAGCCCCTGTCAAAATCCACCTCGACCATATCTCCGGGTTTATACGATTCCACCGCCTCGCGGTGTACTATCAACGGCAGGCCCTGGTTTATCGAGGAGCGGTAAAAGATACGGTTAACAGACTTGATGATAACAGCCTTTATGCCCAGGTGCGCCAGGCCAACCGAAGGATGTTCGCGGGAGCTTCCGCAGCCGAAGTTGTCCCCGGCAATGATTATGTCTCCGGCCCGGGCATTTTTGCTGAATGACGGATCGAAATCACCGAACAGCAACGGCAGTATGGCTGCCGCATCTGAACTCATCACACTGTATGTGTGCTTGCCGGCGAACATCTGGTCAGTGTTGAGGTTATCAACATCGGCATAGTTCCATACATTGCCCTGCCTCCTGTTTTCACCCTCAGCTATGGTATTGGTCCTGCTCTGCGGCGGATTGAACGGGAACGTCTCTTCCCCTTTCACCACCCTCGGGTCGGTGATGACACCCGTGATGGCTGAAGCTGCCACTGTTGCAGGTGATGCAAGATATATGGATGCCTCCTTGTTGCCCATCCTTCCGAGAAAATTGCGGTTGGCTGTGGAGATGACTATATGTCCGCTTGCCGGAATACCCTGACCTGTGCCGAGACAGGGGCCGCAGCTGGGGCTCAGTATATTGGCTCCGGCTTCAATAAGGTCAGTTACGATACCTTCCCTGATAGCCTGAAGGTATATCTCCCGTGAGGCAGGTATGATATGGAGCTGAAATCCCGGCTTCACCATTGCACCCCTCAGAACGGATGCCGC
The DNA here is from genome assembly GCA_964470815.1 of uncultured Rikenella sp. Classification (GTDB taxonomy): domain Bacteria; phylum Bacteroidota; class Bacteroidia; order Bacteroidales; family VadinHA17; genus SR-FBR-E99. Next base: position 70,636 of record CAYYEH010000001.1, on the reverse strand, counting down.
AGTCCTGAGATCTTCAATCCTGCCATTCGTGCAGGTGCCGATAAGACCTTCGTGTACGATTGTTCCGGCCACGGAAGAAACTGATCTGATGTTGTCAACATGGTGAGGAGCAGCCACCAGCGGAAACACTTTTGAAAGATCAATCGAGATGCGGCAGCTGTACTCCGCTCCTTCATCAGCCCATACGCCACGTGTCTCCGTGCCAATATACTTCTGAAGTACTTCATCGCTGGGGAATACGGCATTCTTTGCCCCCATCTCTGATGCCAGGTTGGCTACAGTCATCCTGTCGCTTACACTGAGGGTCGAAACCCCCTCGCCATGAAACTCGATTGACATGTAATTGGCTCCGTCTGATCCCAGCATGCCTATTATCCAGAGTGAAAGATCCTTCGCGCTTACCCCCGGCTTCAGCTTCCCGGTAAGGTCAATACGCATTGAGGGGGGGACAAGAAACCATGTCTCTCCCCTCTTCCAGATACCAGCCGCCTCTGTCCGGTCTATACCCGCCGCCAGTGCATTAAAGGCCCCTGCTGTACAGGTGTGACTGTCGGACCCAACGATGATCATACCCGGACGAGCATGGTTGGACATCATCTGGTGGCAGATGCCCATCCCGGAATCATAAAACTTCCTGATCCCCTGGGCGGTAACAATATCCCTGATATCCTGGTACTGCGTTGCCAGTTTCGCATCGGCAGGCGGAGCATTGTGGTCGAGAACAATTACCATCTGATCAGGATCGGAAACCTTTTCACCCCCCATCTTGCGGAAGGTCTGGAAGATGCTCGAGGTGTTATCATGAGTGAGTATCAGGTCAGGCTTCCTGAACACGACTGCACCCTCAGGAGCGCCCAGCACCTTTTCAACAAATGTCTTTGGTTTCATTTTCCGTGTGTTTTTCTATTTAAATTTTCCCAACAGTCCGCCTCTCATATAAATATCATATTGAGCGTCATAGAATGGATTAATTAAAGAAGATAATCCGTTGCGCTCATTGGTTACCTCACCCGTGAGCAGGTTAACTGAAATAACATCCTGATCCCTGAGGTCAATCTTTTCAAAGGAATCATATGTCAGTACAGGAAAGGCGGCATTGATGGCATTGCGTTCGTATATTGCTCCGAATGATCTGGCAATGACTGCCTGCACTCCCAGAGACACAAAGCAGTCTACCGCCTGCTGACGTGAACTGCCGCTTCCGAAGTTTTTGCCTGCAATGACAATATCACCTGCCTGTGCCCTTTTTGCAAAGTCTTTGTAACCTTCCAGGTTGTCAAAGGCGTACTGCCCCATCTCCCTTATGTCAGTTATGGCAAGATAACGGTTATGAAAGATCATGTCAGTGTCAATATTGTCACGTTCGATCAGCCAAACCCTTCCCCTGACAGATGCCGGTTTTCCGGCTGACTCACCCCTGGCCGTGGATGGTTTTCCGGCCGTATCGTCCTTTGCAGGTGATTGCCTTGTTTCACTGTAACCGAATACCGGTGGTGTGGCCGGGATTGCATCAGGAGTAGTGATATATCCTGCCAGTGCAGACGAGGCAACCACTGCAGGGGAGGCCAGGAAGACACTTCCCTGTCCCTGTTTTCCCGGGAAGTTCCTGTTACCGGTACTTATTGTCACTTCTCCCTTACCGTTCTGTCCCACCTGTCCGGCTGCGCAGCCTGCACAGCCAGCATTGGAAACGAGCGCCCCTGCCTGCTTGAAGACATCAATAAGTCCCTCATCGAGGCACTGTTTCCATATTGCATCTGTCGCGGGCACTATCTTCAGCACCACGTCGGGAGCAACCTTCTTCCCTTTCAGGATTTCTGCCGTCATCCGCATGTCTTCCATGCGTCCGTTGGTACAGCTTCCTATGAAAGCCGAGTCAATCCGGGTGACGGGAAGCTCTTTCACCCCTACAGTATCGTGCGGCTCACCCGGGCGCGAAACCATGGGTATGAATGAACTGACGTCGATGTCGGCAGTGATCTCATAGACGGCATCCGGATCAGCATAGACCGGCTCAAAGGGTGACCTGGCGCGTGCACGACAGTAATCGACTATCTCAGGCGCGGGAGGGAACAGAATTATAATGGCGCCCATCTCTGTTGCCATGGAAGCAATTGTTATTCGCTCATCAAGCGTCATACGGTCAACTGCATTGCCGTACAGCTCTATACTGTAACCCAGAAGGGTATTTGCGCCATAAATGCGCAGCAGGTTGAGTATCACATCCTTGGCAGTGACGCTCTCAGGCATTCTGCCGGTAAGGTTCAGTTTTACCGAAGCAGGAACCTTGAACCAGACACGGCCGCTGTTCCAGGCTGCGGCAATGTCCATGTCACCCATCCCCTGGCCGAATGCCCCCACTGCACCAAGAATATTGGCATGGGAGTCGGTTGATACTGCCGTGGAACCGGGCCATACATACCCCTCTTCAATAAGCAGATGGGTTCCGATACCTGCATTGATGTCATATACCCTGATACCGTTGCTGCGTGCGTACTGCCTGCACAGGTGCTGGTTGACAGCATACTTCTGGTCAGAGCCAGTCGGGTTGCAGTCAAAGGTGAAAAGGGTTTTCTCCGGATCATCAACCTTCAGACCGAAGTCGTTCAGGTTCTTCACCACATTCGCCCCGCCGAAATCCCTCGCGGCACGGGCATCAATGATGATATCCGCAATGTCACCCGGTTTTACTGTGCTGTACTTTGAGTGCGCGGCAATGATTTTTTCTGTTATGGTCATCCCCATGACAAAGGTTTTTTTAGTTGATTCAAAGGCAAATTTAAGAATAGGGATCAAACTCCTGCATGAATAATATCATCAGTAAAGGGTAATGAAATGAGATTTGTCAGTTATTCAGTTCCGGTACTGTGACCTGTAATCACGTGCTGACATACCGGCATGCTTTCGGAACTGCTTGTTGAAATTTGATACGGTGGCAAACCCGCATTCAAAGACTATCTCATTTATCTGGTGATCTGTTTCTCTGAGCAGGTAGCAGGCCTTATTGGTCCTTACCTGGTTGACATAATCGACAAATCCGCTGCCGGTGCTCCTGGAAAAGAAACGGCTGAACGAGTGAGGGCTCATTCTGGCCACCGTGGCAACCTCCTTTACAGGTATGGCCCTGTAAAAATTATCTCTCACGAAGGAACATACTGCTGTCAGCCTGCTGTCTGTGACATTGTGCGTTGAGTCCGGGCTTTCGCCTGACAGTGTCTTGGACTTAGCAGCAGAACAGAGTATCTCCAGGAGCCGGAAGAGATTAACCATCTTTTTCATCCCGGTCTCTGACAACAGCCTCCTCATTGGCTCTTCAGCAGCCTCTCCTGTCTCAGGCGGAAATGCAATACCCCTTTCGGCTTCATCCAGCAGGCGCCTGAGGTCTGCAAACTCGAACTGTGAGAGAAGGGGATCACCCAGAGAATCACGCCGGAAATGAAGCATTATGGCGTGACGGCCGGCATCATGCTCATCCTGCCTGTAAAAGTTCCAGAAATGCTTCAGGTCAGGTCCGTACATCACCAGGTCATAACGATCAAAAAGCTCAACGGAATCACCTGCAACACGTGTACCGTTACCTGAAATGTTCAGAACTATTTCATACTCAGGATGCAGATGCAGAAAGCTGCTTTCGTTGTCCATCCATTCGGCCCGGAATCCGGAACCATCGTCATGCCTGATGCTGATTATTTCAGGTATCATTTGATAAAAGATTTAATGTCAGGGTAATGAATGATCCAATATTCACATTAAAAGTACACAATCCCTGTTTAATTAACAACCGGTTAAAAACAGGTTTCCAAATATTTTTAAAATTGCTTGCAAATCTTCCATATATGTATTACATTTGTAGAAAGACGAAATAAAAGAGGAGAGTAAGGGTTACTTGTGGGAATCAATAGGATTGTATTGCAGACATTGACTTTCACATGGACCTATAGGCTGACTACCATAGGTTACTTCCTTTTATCAGACAGTAGATTCCGGGATTATCTCATAAGCCCGTTCCTTAAAGTACCACGGTAACCCTCTCCTCTTTTTTCTTTTCTCCCCACCGATGAAAACATTCCTCCGCAGATTTGAAAATAACAGGGATCTGGTAATACTCTTTGGCACATGGGGAATAGACGATAAAACCTTTTCTAACCTTTGTACTGACAATCACGATTTCATCCTTTTCTACAATTACTCAGCCGACGAACCCCTGATATTGCCCGAAATGAAGACCTACAGGAGAGTGACAGTCATCGGATGGTCTCTGGGCGTCTGGGCTGCTGAATACTACAGCAGGAAAATGGGGATAAATCCCGATCTCACAATTGCAATAAACGGAACTCCTGTGGCCGCTGACGACAAGTACGGCATTCCTCTCAGGATCTTTGAAGCCACATTGGACAATATTTCCAACTACAGCATGGCCAAGTTTTATCTGAGGCTGTTTGGCACCAGGAGCCGTTTTGAAAAAAACCGGGCCTACATACCCACCCGTACTGAAAAATCACTGCATGATGAGCTCAGGTGGCTCTATAACCGGATGATGGAACCGGTTGAAACCGGATTTGTATGGGATTATTCCCTTATAGGTTCCGAGGACAGGGTATTCAGGGCCTCAAACCTTACAGCATACTGGTCTGCCCACCCCGAAACAAGACAAATCATAGTTGATGCTCCGCATTATCTGTTCGATAACTGGAATTCACTCGAAGATCTGATCAGGTATGTCAGGCGGTTCCGCCTTTCACCATTCCGGAATAAATAACAGATTAAATATTTCTGAGCAGGACATTTTCCTCAGACGAAGCTACCATGTTCTCGAACTTTGTCAGCGCCGTATCAATCTTCCTGTAATCGGAATTATTTATAACAATCTTGTGAAGCGAACCTGAAGACTCAAGCTTTTCAAGAACATATGAAAGAGTCATCTTGTTGATGTCGGTCCCGGGCTGGTAAACATACTTCTCCAGTTCTTCATTCCATATTTCGGTTACCATTGAGGCTTCCCGGAGCAGGTCAAGGCACTCATGAACAGTCCTGGCCGGAAGACTGAGTTCCAGTGAAATATCCTCAGGCGACCTCGGTTTGGTTCCCCTGACAAAGTCCTCTATCAGCGAGTGCATCACCAGCAGGGCGAGCCTCTTCTTCTGGCGGGGAGAAACTGTTTGTACGTCAAATTCGAATTCATAGCGGGTGATATTCTGCAGGTAATATGACAGTTGTGCTCCCATCAGCAGGACCACCCAGCTCATCTGTATCCAGACCATCAGCAGAGGTATAGCTGCAAAGCTTCCGTAAAGAGCGCCCAGTCGTGTGATGCCCATCTGGGTTTCAACATAAAGTATCTGAAGAAGCTGGAGCGCTATCCCTGCGAAAAGGCCTGCCACCAGTGCAGACCGGAACTTGACTCTTGTGTTCGGCATTGCCAGAAATGCTGATGTGGAGAGTGTAAACAACAGTATGAACGGAATCAGCTGTACAAGGAAGGAGACCACCGGCTTCAGCCCTTCAAGCATGTCTGACTGGCTCAGTATCTCATTCAGACGGGTGGTTGCCAGCACCGTGGCGCTGCTTGATGCTATGAACAATGCAGGCACAAGGATGATAACAGCAAGATAATCAGTCACCTGACGGTACCATACTCTCGTCTCGTCAACCTTCCAAATTGAGTTGAAAGTGTTTTCCACATATCTCAGTAACTGCCCCACCGATGTGAATAGAAAGGCCACTCCTATCCCTGCAAGCCATCCGCCGCTGGTCTGTTCAAGGGTGTTGTTGGCAAAATCAAGAATCCAGTTCATCACCTGCTCCTGGTTGTGAAACTGCATGATGATCTGGGCCCTGAGCTCGTCATGCAGCCCGAAACCCTTGGCAATGCCAAAGGCAAGGGCAACCATCGGAATTACCGAAAGAATGGTAAAGAAAGTGAGAGCTGAGGCCTTGATGTAAATATTATCCCTCTTTATCCCCTTGTACAGCAGGTATATAATGCGCCTCTGGCGAACCCAGAACGGAACTGACCTGCGCAACCGTTCCGTGATTACCCTGCGGCTCTCTCCCGCCCTGTGCATGAATGCATGACCTATCTCGGATATGGGTTTCATCAGATTACCTTCTGTTTACCGGAATGCAAATTTAAGAAATGATCTTCAAACACTATTACTATCTTCACGTTTTGAACCATATGACATGGACATCACAATAACGGAGTTTGTCAAAGGGGCAAAGGAGGCTAAGGGAGTGACAGTTATCATTGACGTCTTCCGTGCCTTCAGCACCGCATGCTATGCCTTTGACAACGGTATAAACCGCCTTCTTGACGTTTCCGCACCGGAAGAGGCATTCGCACTAAGGGATAAACTGAAGGCCGGGGCAATTATTGCAGGTGAACAGGACGAAAAGAAACCTCTGGGATTCGATTACGGCAACAGCCCCACAGAGATGATGACAGCCTCCATCGCGGGAAAGACTTTAATCCATTGCACCACGGCAGGCACAAGAGGAATTATGAATGCTGCCGGAGCCACCGAGATACTCGGAGCCGGACTGGTAAACGCAGGTGCGGTTGCCTCCTATGTCTCAATGCTCAGACCTGAGAAGGTAACTCTCGTGGCAATGGGATACAGGGCCACGGAAACAGCTGAAGAAGACATGCTATGTGCCAGCTATATAAAGGAACTCCTGGAAGGAAGTGAACCTGATATCTCAGGACAGATCGAAGCTCTCAGGACTGGTGCAGGCAAACGGTTCTTCGACCCTGCAAACCTGTCATTCAGCCCTCCTACTGACTTCTTCCTGTGCACTGATCTTAACCGCTTTAATTTTGTTCTGCGGGCCGTAATAACCTCAGCGGGATATGCGGAGATACTGCGTCTCGACATGGATCACTGATAATCCCCGTGGAGATGCAACCACGGCCCGAAAAAAGAATGAATGAAAGAATCAACCTTCATACTGTGGCACTTCCCGCCTTTTGAATGGCAGGATAATTGTAAAGTGATAATTCAAAAATCATTTACGAGATGAAATTCAGTCTTTCCCTGTCAATAATCGCCCTGTTCCTGTTGCCATTTTCTTATGTATCCGGTGCACAGACCGGCCATTCAATCACCGTAACAGTAAATGACGGGCCGGGAATCAGGCTTAGACTTGCTTACCATGTAGGCAATCAGCAGTATATTCGTGACAGCCTGGTAACTGACCAGGGAGGAAAGGGAAGGTTCTTCGGCAGCGAACGGCTGCCGGAAGGTGTTTACCTCATTGTGCTACCTGAAAACAAATTCTTTGAACTCCTGGTTGGCGAAGACCAGTATTTTGATATCCTGTTCAGCAAGAGTGACCCGGAAGAAACCCTTTCATTTACAGGTTCAGATGAGAACTCACGTTTTGTGGCATATCAGCGGAAATGGAAGCAGTTGCAGGATGATGCCATGAAGCTCGCCGGCAGGCTGAACGGTCTGCAGCAGGGAGGTAAGGAAGCGGTTGAGACAAGAAAGGCGCTGACGGAACAGGAGAACAGAATGAAACAGTACCTCAGGGAAACAGCAGAGTCCAACAGGGGATTATTGCTCGGAGCAATCGCACGTTCAATGATTCCGGTGGAGCCACCTCCTGCCGCGGTTCCTCCCGGCACCCACAATCCGGATTCGGTATCGCGCCTTCTGTCCTATAATTACTATAAGAATCATTTCTTTGACAACATCGATTTCACCGAACCAGGCCTGATACGAAGTCCCGTACTGGGCGGCAAACTCGACCAGTTCTTCAGACAGGTTGTGATACAAATGCCGGACTCGATAATCAGGGAGGCTGATAAACTGCTTGAAATGAGTGCCGCCAACAAGGATGTTTTCCAGTATGTGGCTGTATGGCTGATGAATAAATATGCTGCCAGTGAAATAATGGGACATGACGGCGTTGTGGTACACCTGGCTGACAGGGTTTACCTGGCCGGAAAGGCTCCCTGGGCATCGGAAGAGTACATTTCTGACCTGAGAAAGAGAATCGAGAGATTAAGGCCGAACCTTATCGGCAACAAGGCTCCCGAACTGCTGATGGGATCATTCGCCGGCCATTATGTATCACTATATGATTCAGAGGCCGAGTTCACTATTGTCTACTTCTGGGAGCCCGACTGCGGTCACTGCAAGGAGACCACCCCGAAACTTAAGGAGTACTATGACAGGAACAAATCGTCAGGCATTGAGGTCTTTGCGGTCTGCACCCACCATGACCGCGAGAAATGGGAGAGGTATATCGTTGACAACGGACTTTCCTGGGTTAACGGGTGGGATCCGCAGCGGATGAGCAGGTTTGATTTCCTCTACAACGTTGAATCAACACCTCTGATCTATATTCTTGACCGCAATAAGAAGATAATTGCCAAGAGACTTGCAATTGAGGATGTCCCATCATTCATTGATTCATACCGGAAATACCAGGCTCACTGACCTGGTTCCGGGATGTTTGTCACCAGGTCATAAATTGAACTGAAGCACTTTTTCTCACTGCCGGTGGTCACAGTCCATTCCGGACCGTCGGGGCCCTCGTTAATCTTTACGGTCATGGGTGCCTGGGGGTCGATGGTGTAACCACACCTGGCCAGTGCACGGGCTGTCATTTTTGCTGCCCTGCCTCTTCCATCCAGGGCAATGACTGTATCCCTTTTTCTTACAAAGCTGAATGTTCCATCATTTGCACTGAATGACAGCAGCGGGCTCTCGAAGGCTCGTGCAAGTCTGCCAGTCAGCATCAGGTCCTCCGGGGCTCCTTCACTGATCCCCTCCCCTGTCATGAGCCAGATCCTGTCAGCCTCGTTAATTGCCGTATCGAGGTCATGCGTCGAATATATCACACATTTACCCTTCTCCCTGGTAAGCTGGCGGAGAAGGCTGACGATCCCGTAACGTGAAGGGAGATCAAGAAATGCCGTTGGTTCATCCATCACCAGCAGCCCTGTATCCTGGGCCAGGGAACGTGCCACAAGGGTTCGCTGTTTTTCTCCGTCGGAGATGCTGTCTATGCTTCGTCCGGCCAGTTCAGCAACACCGGTTGCCTCCAGGGCTGCATCGACAGCCTCCTCGTCAGCCGCGGTCAGTGTGCCGATCCAGTTTGTATACGGGAAGCGGCCCAGTGCAACCACCTCTCGTACTTTGATGTTTCGCAGGGCTACCGGTTCGGTGGAAACAAAGCTGACCACCCTGGGCAGGCGTGATGACCCTGTTTCACCCAGGGTGATGCCTTCAAGCAGTATTTCACCTCCCAGAGGTTGCCCGATGCCTGCCAGTGTACGGAGAAGAGTACTCTTGCCAGTTCCGTTTCTCCCTATCAGGGCTACCAGCTCGCCGCGACGTGCGCAGAGAGAGAGTCCCTTCATTACGGTTGTGACTCTTTTGCCGTTGCGATAGCCTACAGCCAGATCCCTTGTCTCAGCTATTATTCCTTCGGTACCCATCAGAACCTCCTCCCCATCCCGGTCTTTCCGAGTATTATCCAGAGCACCACAGGGATGCCTATCAGTGATGTAACAGTATTAACGGGTATGACGTGACCTCCTCCGGGCATTACCGAAATAAGGTCACTTATCAGCATGATAGCTGCTCCGCATAGTGCTGTCCCGGGCATCAGCAGCCGGTGATCGGTGGAACCGAACAGCAGCCTTGCAATGTGTGGTACAGCCACCCCGATGAAAGCCAGTGGTCCGCAGAAGGCTGTGACGCTGCCGGCAAGTATGCTTGCCGATGCCAGCAGTATGATACGGGTCCTGCGTACCTTTACTCCCACAGTGATCGAAAAGGTCTCGCCCAGAAGCATCGCGTTGAGAGGCTTAACAAGCATGAATGCGATGACAAAACCGGCTGCTGATGCCAGGGCCAGTGCCCTTATCTGCGGATATGAAATATTTCCAAGGTTGCCCATGGTCCATATAACATAGGTCCGTAACATCGCCTCATTGCTGAAGTACTGCAGCAGGCTTACAACTGCCGATATGGCACTGGCAAGAAGAAGACCTACTATCAGTACGGTCATTATATCCCTCAACCGGGCTGATACGGTCATTATCAGCACCATCACCGCTCCGGCGCCGGCCCAGGCAGCCAGGATCACTCCCCATCCGGCAAAAATGCTTCCGGCAGGCAGGGCAAAGAGCGGTGTCAGGGTCAGGAGGGTGAGGGCAACACCCAGACCGGCGCCGGAGCTAACGCCTAGTACGTCAGGACCGGCAAGCGGATTACGGAATAGCGTCTGCATGAGGAGTCCGCTGACTGACATGGCCATCCCGGCAAGTATCGCCGTCAGGGCTTTGGGCAGCCGGAACTGCATCACAATAATCTCATCACCCTGGTCACCAATGCCAAAAAGCGACTGCAGGACGGATGAGACCTCAATACGTGTACTTCCCACGAACAGGTCAGCCATAAACAGCAGAATGACAAGCAGAGCCAGCCCTGCCATGGTTGCTGCAACCCTGGTTCCGGTCAGTCTCATTTCAGTCTTTTGTAATATAGTTGCTCATAACCTGGCAGCAACTCCGGATGTAAAATGCTCACGAGGTCCTTAAGCAGCAGGTCAGGTCTGACCACGGCACTCTCCCAGTAGTCGTTCCCTCCTGCTTCCGTGATCCTCTTCCTGTTGTTCCATACCTGTCCTTTGCTGAAAAGGGGAAGGGATGCCATCCGGGGATCAGCGGCGGTGATCTGGTCAAGACTGCCTGCACTCCCGGGGTTGATCCATATCCCGGCATCTGCAGCCCTTCGGAAAACAGACTCCACGGAGAGAGGCACTGAATTGGCGCCGGTCATGTCACTGTAGATGTAGTTCCCTCCCGCATCTTCAATAAGCTTTCCTATATATGAATTGGCAGGAGAGACATACCATACATCTTCCCATGGTGCCCCCAGAAGCACACCCGGCCTCTGCCCGGTACTTTCGCTTACCTTTGAAGCAAGCTCAGTATAGGAGGCAGAGACAACCCTCACAATACTGTCAGCAATCCTTTCCCTCCCGGTAAGAAGGCCAAAAAGCCTGATCCATTCTACCCTTGCCAGGGGATGTTCCTCGAGGTAATCGGCATTGTAGAATACCTTGATACCCAGATCGGAGAGCCTTGCCGTACTCCCGGAAGAGGGGTCGGCCACTCCATAGGCCATCAACAGGTCGGGAGCAATAGATATGATCAGTTCCCTGTTAAGGCTCCCCTCATAACCCACATCACGTATCCGGCCGCTGCCGATACCCTGGCGGATGACGGAGTCATAAACGAGAGATGAACCTGATATGCCGGCGATAAGGCTGTCAGCCCCGAGTGCTCTCATCATGGCCGTATGGGTTGTTGACATGCAAACCATTTTCCTTACGGGAACGCGGATCACCTGCTGCTCGCTTATGCCCTGAGGGATTGATGAGTCCCGCGGGATAAGGCACCACACATGTTCAGTGCCTGAGGTGTTCTGCCAGGGGTTTCTGACCGTAACCTTTATATAACCGTCGCAGGTATCAATTATGAGCCTTCCTGTTGCCTCGTTCTCATCTTCACCCTTCCCGACACCTCCATCTCCGGTATTACCGCAGGAAGAGAGAAGAGATGCCGCAGCCAGCAACAATAAAGCCAACCTTGTCACTTCGCGTCAATTTTTATAAGGGTGCCTGAGTAATAGCCAGTATCTGTTCTGAGCCCGTAATGATAAATGCCTGGCATCAGTCCCTGAAGTTCAACAGTGAGCACTCCGGGGAAGATATTCCTGTATTCCCCGGCACTAACCACCCTGCCGTTGTTGTCACAGATAGTCAGCGAGGTTTCTGCATATCCCCTTTCCGTTATGCTGAATGAGACACCTGAAGTGAACGGATTCGGAAAAACTTTCAAAGATGCAGCGCCCTGTTCAGGATCATCAATCTTGTTAAGTACTGAGTTTTCAACCATCACAGCCCTGATACCGAGGGATACGGACATCGGGTAAGAGGGGTGCTCTGTAAACGGTCTCCACGAGGAACCATTGTTGAACCAGGCAGTGTTCTGTGCTGAGGTGGGCCATGGTGCCGAATGGGCTACTGCAAACTGAGGCTGGGGCTGGCTGAGAGGACTCCTGTAGAAGACCGTGTAACCGGCATAGAACGGCCCTGTCACCTTTATCGTCCTGTCAAAGTCTACCTCCAGCAGTATATTGCTCTTTGTCTCATTCAGCCTGAGCCTTTTTGAGGCCAGGACGGACCCCGGCTGACTGCCGCCGCTCCAGATAAAGAACCTTACCGAATCAGCTGAGGAGAGAAAGGATGATGCCGACACCTGAAGTCTCAGCCATGCAATTTCACCGGTGCCCGAATAAGGAATGTATTCCGCATAACGTATCAGTCCGTCAGAGTTATTCCCTGTTGAAATACCCCAACCTGGTGATGCATACAGGTCAGTTGTACCCGGATCAGAAGCAGGAATGCCGCCAAGGGTATCTGATCTTGAAAGGTTATACCCGTAAGGATCACGCCCGCTGACAATCGTGGCGCCCGTGCCTGAAGGGTCAAGCCATGGCTTGAGGTGGGTGGATGGCAACGTAGTGATATTGAACATCCTTGTCAGTTTGGCGTAGTAATCGTTTGTAGGATCGTCACATGTGGCTGAGCCTCCGGTAAGAGTACCTCTCAGCCTGCCGTTCTGGTCAAACAGCGGGCCACCTGAAGATCCGCCTTCAGTGGTACCCAGATCCCATCGCAGGATACGCCAGAAACCGTTGGGAATGTAACCCTCAATCGGGAAAGAGGATGTTATGGGGTTGTTGTCATCAATGGAAATCTTCATGACATCTCCCTCAGGATGGTGTAGGGTAAAAGTGTTGGCAGGTGTGGTTGCCGTAATATCCCATCCTGAAAAATAGGGCCTGTAAACCATGGACGGGAACTGATTCAGCTCAACAAGCGAAAAGTCAATATCAGGATTTGTGGACCTCAGAACGGAACCGGCAAGAGTATGCATGTTGCTTACATCAGGCCCGTCACACCAAGGACTGCTGTAATTGAATACAAAGATAGTGTTGGTGGCATGGCTCTGATTCTCAATGCAATGATTTGCAGTCAGGATATACCCTTTGTATTCATTACCTGTATTATTGACCATAACGCCCGTACAGAGCTCTGATCCTGCAACGAGAAGTCGCACAACAGAACGTGAAGCTCTCAGGTAGTTTGGATTGGTGGAACAGTTGAGATCAACCTCGCAAACATCAGACCTGCCGTAGTAAAGATCCTTGATGCTGTCATTGCTGAAAAATCCTGCAAAATCATGAGCCACCTGCTTTACACCAATGGATTTTTCCGGGATAGTGTTCCCCGGGAAATGACACTCCAGCACCAGCCTTTCCCCAGGGACAGGCAGCACAGGCATACTTGTTGTGCCTGGTGCGCTCTCACGGGTAAATGCTCCCCTGACTGTACTCCTGTCAATATCATATATATATACAAATGCCCCATCAGGCAGACTGAAGGGTGATAAAATAAGGTTCAATGAAAGAGCATCAATGGATGATATACCCAGTACCCATACGGTCTCGTTCGCCCTTCTGACAATGAACCCGGAATTCTCAGGCGTGAGTGACGTCTCCACTGGAATTGCAAACCGGTATGGCTGATTCTTTGCCGGTTCTATTGAACGCATAGCTTCAACCTGCTGCTTATCCACATTGATCTTGTGCCATTGTTCAACCACGGGAAAGAGAGGAGTTCCGGAAGGAAACTCAGGCTGACCGGACAGTATCACCGATGAGAGGAGACAGGCAGCGGATATGAGAATTCGACCCTTCAAGATATTTTCATTACCGGATTAAAAGTAAGCAAAAAGTAGTTAATCCTTTATGTAGAGCATAAAGCCGGGTATTATTCCCGCCTGTTCGGTATCAAGCAATTCCCCCTTGCTGTTGTAAAGCATCAGGTCTCCCTTTTGCTGATAATCTATTGCATCCGTGACTGCTATCATTCCGCTCGGACAAACCATAAGCTTGTAAAACAACCTGTTGCCGGCAGGAATGAAAGCCGCGGAAGGAAGTGATTCAGCTGTTACCGGCATCCTTCTCACACCTTCGTCAAGGTAATAGATGGTGTCTCCGGCTGCATTGGAGGTCAGTGATGAAGGATTGTCATCCACCGTCCTGAAAAAAAACTCTTTTTCCTTTTCTAGTGTTCCGGTGTTGATTATTGCTATCCTTGGGATCTCCTCTCCCATCCATCCCCCGGTGCAGAGAACCCACAGCTTTCCGTTTTTGTCGAGGACCATGCTCTCAGGCTCAAGACCTACCGGTATTGAGGCAATAGCCTGCCCGGTGGCAAGACTGGTTACTGAAACAGAGCTTCCCCCTGACCAGTGGGCGGCGAACAGCCTGCCGCCGGTTATCACCATTGCCTCTGAGGCTGAAGCAATGTCAAGGCTTCCCGAAACCTCCATGTCTTCCAGGTCCATTATTGTCACCAGCGGTGACATGAGGCTGCTTATGTAACCCTTACCGCCGGAAATGAACATCTGCCTGGGAGAGTTGAGCCCGGTGACCGTTCCCAGGCTCTTAAGGGTATGAATATCAACTGCCTCCACCGTACCTGAATTGTTTACCACAATAAAACCCTTCCCTCCTTCCACAGCCATGAATGATGGAATGTCTCCGAGCGCTCTATCATTGGCCATGCTGAAAAGATCATTGTATATCTGTTTCGTTTCCGTGCTGTAAAATGAAAGTGAGCCGTTGCCTGCGCGGTAATTGCCTTCATTAAGGATGAAGAACCCGTCTCCCGCAGGATATAATTTGTTTTCTTCAACCGGTTCACATGATGAGAGGAATGCAAGAAATAAAAAAGGGATAGTCTTAAGGAATGTTTTCATGATCATTTTCTTTTTCTGACCAGGTCAGGGTAAGTTTAAGGTTTAACGTCCTGAGGGGCATCGGGTAGTTCCTGACGCTCTCAACGGGGATATTGAAGATGTTGTTTACTTTCAGTTCGGTTTTGAGGGTCACCGGTCCGGCAGGGATTGACACACCGGCAGAGGCATCGGCCATAAAGGCTGACGGCAGCCATTCACTGTTGTCAGAGGTGGTAAAGCGCCTGCTCTCCCAGGCAACGGCAACTCCAGCAATGAACAGTTTCCGCGAAGTATTCAGATTGAGGTTCGCATGATGCAGCGGCGCATAGACAAGTTGACTGCCCACAGATCTGTCGTTGGCTATCGCCGAGCCTGCAATCACTGAACGGGTAAGGGCATAATTCATATAGCTGCTCAATTTCCAGCCCCCGATGACCTGTTCTGTTCCTGCCCTTGCTTCGGCTCCTGTGATGTTCACGCTTCTCAGGTTTACTGCATGCCATAAACCTGATTGGCCGGGTATCCATTGTATCATTTCATCCACCCTTGAGGCATGGAGGGTAATATCAAGGGTGGATCTTGTGCCCCGGGGCGTGACCCTGACAAATGACCATGATGTCTCTCCTCCGGTTGACATCTCGGGGATCAGGCCGGGGTTTCCCCCGGGGGTCCAGAAGAGATCGTTGAAGCCCGGCAGTTTGGTGTTCCGGCTGATGCTTGCCCTGATAAGATGCTCTCCGCCGGGAGAGACCATCCAGACAGCACCTGCCGTGAACTCAGGCGTTACCTTTATGCCTGTCACAGCCATCTGCCTGACCTGCACCAACAGGTTGAGTGCAGGTACCGGATTTGACTTTGCAGCAAGTGAAACCGAGAAAATGTTTCTCCTTTCATCCCCCTCAAAACTGAGCGCACGGGCCAGCTCAAAGGCCTCCCCGGCGTACAGTATCAGACCGGTTTTATCAGTGAGACGGTATCCCAGCCTGACTCTGGCATTGAGCGTGGCTGAGCTGTTATCTCCGTTGTTTGAAGGCATCGGATGGAAGTATCTGTTCCGTTCATGGGTGCCTCCTGCCATTAGTCCGAATGTAAGCTTACCCTTCTCCCCAGACAGTTTCATCACACCCCTGAGCGATCTGTCGGTCTGCCGCTCACCAAAGTTCTGCTGAACAGTAGTAACAGGACCTGGAAGTTCCCGGTCAGCATCGTTGTACCAGAGATGTGCCTTGAGCTGTGTCGAGCCCTTCCGGTATGCCATGTCACTCATGATGCCGCCTGATGCGAAGGAGGCATTGGTTCTACTGTCAACGGCAGATCCCCCGGGGGTGTCTTCGTTTATGAACCGGAAATCATTCCGGGCCTTGCCGGCCCAGGCTCCCAGCCTGATCCAGCTGTCCGTACCGCCGCGGGATATAATGGCTGATGTTGAATATTCGCCGTAGCTCCCCGCCCCGAAGCTCGCTGATCCCTTTTTTCCGGAATCAAACTCCGGCTCAGTTCCCAGTTCCACCTTGCCTCCGATATATCCGGCAACATCTTCCAGATCCGATCCGCCGGAGGTTATCCTCACCGATGAGAATGCCATCACCGGTATTATAGTAAAATCACTGTATCCGTTTCCCGGTGCATTCAACGGTAAACCGTTCCAGGTCACAAGAGTGTGGCTTCCTGACATCCCCCGCACCGATACGGATGCCAGGCCGTGATTGCCGTACCTTTTGACATATAACATGCTGGACGATTGCAGCATTGAAGCAAGGTCTCCTCCCATGTGACGTGCAATTATCTCAGGTTCGATCCTGACAACGGTATATGGAGAGAGTCGCGGGGAAGCCGCGGAAGTGACCGTCACGGCGGAAATGTTAACGGTATCTTCAATAAAAATATCCTGTGACGCAGCGGGTGAAGCAAACAGCATTAACAGGAGCATTGCAGCCGCTGAAAGCGGAAGGCGACGCACAGAGGCACGGTTGATATAGTCTGATGACCTTTGAACCATCACTTTTGTTCCCGAAAGCTCCTATAACAGGATACATCTGGCAGGTCTTCTGACTCATCCCAACTCACCGGGCCTTCCCGTCCGCCAGCCGGCAGACAGTGGCAGGGATTCCGGTTGTTTTGATCCGCCACATGGCGGAACGGGCTTCACAGCAGCGGGTACTGTCCCTGATTCTTACAGGGTTCCCTTTTCACTGCCGGGACCTACCGGCAGCACCAGAATGTGACAAAGGTAATAAACAGAAGCGTCAGTCCCCTATGATAATTATCAACAATGCAGCGTTTGCCTGTTCATTTCATGACAAACCTCAGCTCCCCGCCGGCCATTATCTCATCGTAAGTGATGTAGTTGCGGTCAAGCTTCCGGCCGTTCAGAAAACAGGCGGATACATTTACTCTCCCGGGCGAGTTGCCCTCGGCTACCACTGTGAAACTTTTTCCGCCAGCAACTTCAACTGTAACCCTGTCAAGAACAGGGCTGCCCAGTATGAATCTGCCGTCGGCCGGATTGACAGGATAGAAACCCATGGCCGAAAAGACATACCAGGCTGACATCTGGCCGCAGTCTTCGTTGCCGCATATACCGTCAGGCCTGTCGGTATACATCTCTGACATTATTCTTCTCACCATTGATTCTGTCTTTTCAGGAGCACCGGCCATTGAAAAAAGGTAGGCGATGTGGTGAGAAGGTTCGTTTCCGTGTGCATACTGCCCTATCAGCCCGCTTATGTCAGGTGAAGCGTTTTCTCCCCTGACCTCCTCAGGCACCCTGAAGAGTGAATCGAGACGATGCAGGAACATCTCCCTGCTGCCGAAGAGGGAAATCAGGCCTTCAACGTCATGTGGTGCAAGCCAGGTATACTGCCATCCGTTGCCTTCGGTAAAATCGGAACGTGTATGATGAGAGTAGAGAGGATCAAAATCAGGGCGCCAGGTGCCGTCACTCATACGCCCTCTTACAAACATGACTGAGGTGTCAAACAGGTTCCGGTAATTTTGTGAGCGGCTGAGATATTCTTCTGTAATATCTGACCTGCCAAGGTCTGAGGCCATCTGTGCAATGCACCAGTCATCGATGGCATATTCCATCGTTTTTGCGACAGACTCATTTTCAAGTTCTGATGGGATATAACCGAATTTCCTGTAGTGGTCAAGCCCCCTGAAGTCAATCGAAGCCGAATGGATCGCGGCATCCAGGGCTTTTTCATAATCAAATCCCGTGATTTTCTTGTGTATGGCATCGGCTATAACCGGAACGGCATGATAACCGATCATGCAGTTGGTTTCATTGCCTGCCAGAGACCAGACCGGAAGTTTGCTCTGCTGGTCCCTGATGGCGAGCATGGTGTTGACGAAGTCAGGGACGAGTTCAGGGACAGTGACAGTGAAGAGCGGGTGGGCAGCACGGTAGGTGTCCCAGAGTGAAAAAACCGTGTAATTGGTGAATCCTTCCGCATTATGTACCTCCCTGTCTGTCCCCCTGTACCTTCCGTCTGAATCGGTATACAGGTTTGGAGCAATCATTGTGTGATAGAGGGCGGTATAAAATACTCTGAGGAGTGCGCTGTCAGATGATTCAGCCCTGATGACACTCAGTCTTTTCTGCCATTCCTGCCGTGCTTTGGCAACGGCATCGCTGAAATCCCATCCCGGGACCTCCGCGGCAAGGTTTCCTGCTGCGCCAGCCTCATCCACAGCTGATATGCCGGTCTTGATGATTACCTCCTCCCCTTTTTTTACCTCAAATGCAAGAATGCAGGCTATGTTTGGTCCCTCAGTGTTGTTGGTCCCGGTAACGGTTCCGGCATTTATCATGGTTACTGAGGCTGGCGCCACGGAGAACCGTGAAGAAAAGAAAAGATACTGTTTCTCGGCCCAGCCTGCTGATATGCGCATTCCGGAGAGAGCGGCGCCATCCCATGACAACCGGCATTCAACCGGCCTGTCCCAGTTGATTGCAAACCCCAGGTCAACGAGCACATGCATGGTCCCGTCAGCAATTGCAGTATACCTTTGAAGGCCGCAACGTGGCGTGGCTGTCAGCTCCACATCCACGCCTGAAGCAAGAGCCACTGAATAGTAACCCGGTCGTGCCAGCTCCGCCTCATGAGAAAAAGTTACCCTGTTGATTTTGGCAAGCGAAGCACTGCTGTCAGGCAAAGCGAGGCTGAACTCATTCATCGATGGGAGGAAAATTATGTCACACAGGTCCCCGATGCCGGTACCGCTCAGATGGGTATGGCTGAACCCGGCAATAACTGTGTCTGAATAATTGTATCCCGAGCACCAGTCCCAGCCGGAAGTGCCGTTGTCAGGACTGAGCTGAACCATACCGAAGGGGGTTGTTGCTCCGGGAAACACATGACCGTGCGCAGCGGTACCGATGAACGGGTCAACCAGTACGGTTATGTCATCACGTTCAGGTGAGGTGCATGAAACTGCAGCTATAAGCGCCAGAACCACATAAAACCGGATTGAATTCATATTCCGTCATTTTCTTATTATATCCAGTAACCTGCGGGCAGTTCCGATCCGGTATCCCTCCGAGAAGAATACAACCTTCCCGTTTTTGTCACAGTAAAGCACCACGGGCTGAGGTTTTACTGATGACCCGGTCCCGAGTAGCGCACTCATCAGTTCAAGCTTCAGGTCAACCGCAAAAAGCGTTTTTTCGGGTCTGCCGGTGACCGATTCCGGATCGAATGCTCCGGTAGTTCTCGCCGGATCTGTCAGAAAGATAAACTGGCCTCCCCAGTTGTCAAACTCCTGCTTCAGCCGCGGCAGATCATTGAGGAAATGACGCGTTGGTTCCCTGCCCGGTTCGATCCAGACCATCACCAGTCCGTTCTCTGCCATGGAATCCAGTCTCAGGTTCGCACCACTCAAATCGGTAATATTTTCATCAAGGTTTATGTTTCCCCCTTCCTGAGCATAATCCGTGAAAGCGGGCAGTGTAACATTTACCTGAAGATCTTCGCCAGGCTTAAGCTCGAGGAATGACAGGGAGGCCATGACATTTCCGCCTTCATCCCTGTTTCCTGTTGTAAGCATATAGGTCCCCGGATCAAGGGGTATCCGCCGGGGCAGGTTATTTAATTTTTCCCCGTAACCATAGTCCAGGGTGGTGAATCTGCCATTCTCAAACCATGCCAGGGTGAAGTGTACATGGTATTCCGGTTCACGGTCATCCGAGCCGGAGATAAAAGTCACATAGCCAGGGGTGTCTGACGGCTTTGCCTCTCCGGCAAACCAGGCATCATGCCATTTACCGTTGGCATGGAACTGGGGTCTGCCGGTTCCCGGTGCAAGCCGGGAAGGGATACCGGCACTTCTGCAGAGCGCCACGAAGAAAATGCCTCTCGAACGGGAGTCAGCCATCCCGAGTCTGAGAACCCCTCCGGGAACCACTGGCACGGCATAATGATTTTCACTTTCAGTGATAATGATGGTTGAGTCAACCCAGGCCACTGCAGTCGCCGGGTCTGACCTGAACAAATCTATGAGATCAGGCGGAAGGGTTTTAAATTCACTTCTGAATGGTGAAAGGAGCTCGGTTGATATCCTGGGGGAAAGCACATAAGTGTCATATAACGAAGTGTCGCTGCCGGTCGGAGGAACAGGGGCATTCATGATATGGTCAGCAAGGACTGCGGCAGGTGTATCACGCAGGTCTTTTTCCGAGATATTTTGAAGGAGACGAAGGGCGAGTCCGGATTTCTCGCCGGACCGGTCAATAAAATCAATAACAGCCCTGAAGTTGCCCATTGATGTCTTAAGCAGGCTGGTTACGACATCAGCCGGAAGTCCTGCCCTTTGTGCAATCGCATCACTGTCCTCCCCTGTCATCCAGGAGTTTATATATGCATTCCTGAGGCTGTCGCCTCTCCTGAGAAGCCTTTCATTCATCTCTGCCATTGCGGGGTCGATGCCCGGGAAGGGCTGAGGTATCACCGGAGCCCGCAGGTCGAATGTAAACTCACCTGCAGGATTTCCGGCAGCGATGGAGACAGTAACGATGCTGTCCTGAGGGCGGGCAAGTGCAAAGCCATGTCTCACCCCGTCATCTGCCCATATAAGTAGCGAACCGAAGCCTGTCATGAGACTGCACTCACCATTCGAGTCACAGGCAAGCCTGGCAAGGGGATAAAACTCAGCATAATTGAACAACATATAACCTGCCAGAGCCCCGGGTACCGGTATGCCTTCCTGATCGGTAACCCTAACCTTCAGTTGTTTCGTATCTGCATACCTGTCAAGGGTGTTGATTTCGGTAAAATAGAGCTCCCGCTTTATGGTCTTTTCATTTCCCATGTAATTTCCGAAAGCCTTTGTATGAACAAGCATTGCCCTTCGGGCAGGCTCGGTGAACCATCCTCTGTCAGGCACGGGTTCCGGCTCGCATGCTCCCAGGTAGTACCATGATCTCTCAACCCAGAACTCCACCCATGCATGATTGTCGTCGGTATGTGCCCATCTGGGAGTATAGACCTGTCTGGCAGGTATGCATACAGCCCGCAATGCCGAGACGGTGAAAGTCGATTCTTCACCACAGCGTCCGCGGGCTGAAAGCATGGTGGCCATAGGTGCCGATGTCCGTGAATCTGAAGCCTGGTAAGCTACCTTCTCATGACACCATCGGTTTATCTCCAGGGCTGCCTCCATGGCCGTGAGGCCCTCAACACGCTCTTTCAGCTCATTGTAACAGGTCACCCTGAAGTCATCCGGATTTTCGTTGTTTACCCTCACCGGCAGCACAAAATTCAGGAACATTTCAGGAGACACCTTTGCTCCCCATCTCATTTCATTCCTGGCCCGGAGTGCGAGAGCCGCATTGTCATACAGGTAACCTGGCTCACAGGCTGCGAAGTCACTCAACGGCATGTATGCAAGAAGGAAGGTAACAGCCTCACGAAGCCGAGTGTCACATATGGTATCAGCCATACCGAAAAGGGTGGTGTGTGACTCAGCAAAGATCTCAGACCTGGCCCGGTAATCACCGGCTAAAGTTTCGCGCATTGACCTGTCATCAATAAGATGACCGCTGCTGCAAGAGAGCAGCACTGCCATGCACACAAAGACCGGCAGTCTGATGATCCGTGTCATATTAGGATTATTTTAAATAAGAGCCGCAACTGCTCCTTACCAGAAGTTCAGGAGCCATGTTGACCTGGCGCTTATATTTGCTTTTACCCTGGTTCTTGACCTCTGACCAGATAATATTTGCCACCTTCAGAGACATGGCTGACAAAGGCCTGCGAAGCCTGGTAACCGGTGTGGTCAGCAGATCAAACCCGATGCCGTCTTCCATCGATACCAAAGCCACATCCTGAGGTATCCTGATGTTCTTTTCCTGCAGTGCGAGGTAAAGCGGGAAGACAAGCGGCGAGTTCAGAACAATGATGGCATCACTCCTGTGAGGCGGCCTCAGAAAATTCTCTATAGCTGCAAAGTCAAACTTCTCTCCGGCTTTTGGTAGACCTGCAACTGTAAAATGAACTGAATCGAAGTTTTTGGATTTCTTTGTCATGTTCCTCAGTTCATCGAGCATCTCCTTGTCATATGATGCAGTGTCTTCACCGGAAATTATAAGCAGGTTCTTCAGCCCGAGGGATGTGAGATGCTGGGTCATTATTGCAGTACCGGCGATCCTGTCAGTGCAGACGGTATTAAGACGCATCCTCTTGATGCTCTTCTCAAGCAGCACTATCGGGTATGAATCCCTGTTCAGCCCTCTTACCACGCTGTCATCCGCAGCATTACCCACGAGAATCATACCGCTGAAGAACTTCCTCAATGAAGTAGTCAGCCTGTTGAAGCGCATATCGTCGGGATCCCTTGTAAATACTGAGAAACCGAGTCCAATGCTTGAAAATGCCTTCTGCAGGTAAGGCGTGATCTCATAGATGAACGGATCGTTCATCGAAGGGACTACCATGCCAATGATGCCAGGCTTCTCATCTGCAGGCGCAGGTTCCCCCTTCTCCGCTGCTGCATTGAAATAGCCCATCTGCCTCGCAACCGCGAGCACCCTCTCCTGTGTCTCCTTCTTGATTCCGTGCTGATCAGCTTTGCCGTTCAGCACTAATGATACCAACGTGCCGGAAAGACCAAGTCTTGCGGCAATGTCTTTGTTTTTAACCTTTTTCCCCATTTCATTTAAAATTAAAGCCCGAAATTAGCTTTAATTTTTTAGAAACAGATGCCTTTAGAGATAAAATATTAAAAAATGCTGAAAAGCATTTTTTCAGCCTATTTTTTAGGCAGAGGCCGTCCGCTGCGCTTTGATGCCTCTTCAAGTCGCTGCTGCCATTTGGACTTCCTGACGGGCTTCTTCCTGTTATCCTCAATCTTCTTAAGAATCTCATCCTCACTTACAAAGCGGCGGGAAACCTGAACCTGGATAATGGAGATCACGTTTGCCAGGAAATAGTAATAGGTCAGCCCTGATGAGAAATTGTTAAGAATAAGCATAAACATTACCGGCATTATATACATCATTGTCTTCATTCCCGGCATCTGCTCCTGCCCGCCAGCAGGACTGCTGATTTTAGTTGAGATTATCGTGGAAACTGTCATAAGCAGGGTGAAGAGACTGACATGATCACCGTACATGGGGATGGTGAAGGGCAGATTCAGGATGCTGTCATAGGTTGACAGGTCTTTGGCCCATAAAAATGATTGCTGCCTCAGCTCAATGGAGGTAGGGAAGAATCTGAACATGGCAAAGAGGATAGGCATCTGCAGAAGCATGGGGAGACAGCCAC
Source organism: uncultured Rikenella sp. (assembly GCA_964470815.1). Lineage (GTDB taxonomy): Bacteria > Bacteroidota > Bacteroidia > Bacteroidales > VadinHA17 > SR-FBR-E99. The sequence goes on along the minus strand of CAYYEH010000001.1, from coordinate 47,044 downwards.
CCATAGGGCTGACTCCTGCTTTTTTGTAAAGATCCATTGTTGCCTGCTGCTTCTTCATTGCATCCTCCTGTTTGGGGAACTTCTTTGCAAGCTCATCAACCATGGGCTTCATTACCCTCATCTTGGCCTGGCTGATGAATGACTTGTGCGTCAGGGGGAAAAGGACGATCTTGATAATCAGTGTCAGGATGAGAATTATTATCCCGTAATTGTTGATGAAGTTATCTAGCAGGTTGAAGATCGGAATGATGACAAACTGGTTGATCCACCTGATAATGTTCCTTCCCAGAAATACCAGCTCTTCAAGCTGCAGGTCATATTTCTTCATGATGGTGAAGCTGTTTGGCCCGAAGTAGAACCTCAGATTCACCTCACTGTTGTCACTGTGAGCAAACGGGATACCTATCTCTGATTCAAAGAACCTAAGGTACCTGGAAGTAGGATCGGCATTTGTTGATGAAACTGCTGCGTTGAGAAAGAAATCATTTGAAATTATCACCGATGAGAAGAACTGATCCTTATATGCTATCCAGTCAGTTTTCATAAGGCTCTCGGTGACGACATCCTTTTTCTGCCGCTGCATTTTGGTGCCGCCCAGGTCTTCAACTCCCTCCTGGTAAACCTTGTACTTCAGCCCTGTATACATATCCTCGTTCTGTCTTCCCTTCTCCTGTTGCGGGATGTACATTTTCCAGTCGAGGGCCATGGAGGTTGTATTTGCAGGGATTACCGATGCAAGTGAACTGAACCTGGTTGAAAAGTTCACCATGTAGTCTCCCGGCACCATTGTATATATGTATTCTATAAATGCGCCGTTGGAAGCCTCGAGTCTCATGGTGAGGCTTGCCGGAGAACCGGCAGCCATTACCGGGCCATCGTAGCCTATCGGGGTAAACCAGAGCTCATCCGTCCTTATCGGTTTGTTGTCCGTCGTAAAAAACTTGTAACCGAACACTGTTGAATCACCATCAAAAAGGACAACAGGACGTCCGTCATGGGTGTTGTACTCTTTCAGCATCACGGAGTAAATCTTGCCTCCCTTTGCAGCTATCTTCATGACCATCAGGTCATTTTCAATGGTATACCAGGCATTCTCCCCGTTAGCCCTGTTACTGAAAATCCCGTATGCAGTACTGTCAGTAACTTGCTGAGGGGCAACAGCCCGAGGTGGTGCGGTGGTGTCAGAGGGCAGTGCCGTGTCAGCGGGCTGCTGTGCGGATTCAAGACCCAGTTTGCTGTTGAGTTCGATCACCTTGGCTGCAGTAGTCTGATCCTTGGGCCGGTAATTGAGAGCCCTGATGTATGATTTACGGGCTTCATCATAATTGCCCGCTGCATAAAGTGAGTCGGCATACTCCTTTTCAGCTTCGAAGAATTTTCCCGTCCTGTGATTGTTGTAAAGACTGAATCCGAGAAAAATCAGGAATATGAGTATTATTCCGGTGATTGTGTTCCTATCCATTATTCTGTTATTCCCTGTTTGATTTGGTTTTCATTTATTTATACAGGCCCTTACAAAACCGACGAACAGCGGGTGCGGCCTCAGCACGGTGCTGCTGTACTCGGGATGAAACTGCACTCCCACAAACCACCTGTGGGAGGGTATTTCGATAATTTCAACCAGCCCTGACTGGGGGTTGGTGCCGCAAGGGATCATTCCGGCATTACGAAAGTCAGAGAGGTACCTGTTGTTGAACTCATACCTGTGACGGTGACGTTCAGAAATTTCCTCTTTCCGATAACATTTCCATGACTCTGATCCGTGCAGCAGTTCGCACTTGTAGCTTCCAAGCCGCATGGTGCCACCTTTTTCGGTTATACTCTTCTGCTCCTCCATCAGGTCTATGACCGGATGCTTTGCCTTGGGGTTGATCTCGGTGGAGTGTGCTCCCTCAAGTCCCATCACATTCCTGGCGAACTCGATAACGGCGCACTGCATTCCCAGGCAAATGCCAAAGAAAGGGATGTCATTGGTGCGAGCATAATTTACGGTCAGTACCTTTCCCTCAATTCCCCTGGACCCGAATCCCGGAGCAACAAGGATACCGTCAAACCCTCCCAGCACATCCCTGTAGTTCGCCTCCGTTATCTCTTCGGAATGGATCATTGTCAGATCCACGGAGGTCTCATTGGCGGCACCGGCATGGATGAAGGCTTCGGAGATAGATTTATAGGCATCTGCCAGTTCAACATATTTTCCAACCAGTGCAACTTTTACCCTGTGTGCGGGGTTACTGAGTTTGCGGAGGAAATCTTTCCATTCTTCCAGAGAGGGATCTTCACCCGCAGGAAGGCCAAGCTTGCGCAGAACAGTAAGGTCCAGCATCTCCTTCTGCATCCTTAGCGGAACCTCATAAATGGTTGAGACGTCAATAGACTCCACGACCGCACCCGGTTCAACGTTGCAGAAGAGAGCTACCTTCCTCCTCAGGTCCCCGGTAAGAGGATGCTCAGTGCGAAGAACAAGCACGTCAGGCTGTATACCTTCCTCAAGAAGCATTTTTACCGAGTGCTGGGTGGGCTTGGTTTTCAGTTCACCGGAGGCATGAAGGAAAGGCACAAGGGTCAGGTGAACCACGATGCAGTTCTGCGGGCCTAGTTCCCACCGCAGCTGCCTTACTGCTTCAATGTAGGGAAGTGACTCTATATCGCCCACCGTTCCGCCAATCTCGGTAATGACAATCTCATAACTGCCACCTGAACCTACCAGCTTGATGCTTCTCTTTATCTCATCAGTGATGTGAGGGATGACCTGTACGGTTTTTCCGAGATAGTCACCCCTTCGCTCCTTGTTGATGACAGACTGATAGATCCTTCCTGTGGTCACGTTGTTGGCCTGCGAGGTGGGAACGTTCAGAAAACGCTCATAATGACCAAGGTCAAGATCGGTCTCGGCACCGTCAGCAGTTACGTAACACTCGCCATGCTCGTACGGATTAAGGGTGCCGGGATCAACATTAATATAGGGATCAAGCTTCTGAATGGTCACCGAATATCCTCTGGCCTGCAACAGCTTGGCCAGCGATGCCGATATAATCCCCTTGCCCAGCGAGGAGGTGACCCCGCCGGTAACAAAGATATACTTTACGTCTGTCACTTTTGATCCTGTTATGTTATAGACAGAGAGTGATATGTTACTCCTCGTACATCGAGTTGTCAATGAGCTTTACCTTTTCCTCCAGGATCTTGATATTCCTCCTTGCCTCGGCTATCTTCTCCTCCACCTCCCTGATCATGCTGTCAGCATTGGCAGATTTGGCAAAAAAGCCTATGTTGTTCTCCCACAGAACGATATCACTTTCTAGCTGCTTGATCTTACTGTAGAACTTTTCGCGTTCGCCTCTCACCTTCCTTGCAGCACGGGGATTTGATTTTGCACTGTCAACCTTGCTCCTGTACCTGAGGATGTTTTTATCTTCATCATCCAGTTTCAGCTTGTCAAATTGCTTATTAAGGACCTCCTTATAGCGACGGGCAATCTCCTCCTTCCTGTTGAAAGGGACATAACCAATCTCGGTCCAGCGCTTCTGTATCTCCTTAAGCTGTTCAAAGCCAGCCCTGAGGTCTTCGCCCGGGTCAAAGGCTTCAAGCTCATCGAGTATAGCCAGCTTGGATCTGAGGTTATCTTCGTATGAGGTGTCACGGCCGGCGAAGAACTCTGACTTCCTGGTAAAGAAGGTATCACAGGCTTTGCGGAATCTTTTCCATATCTTCTCGGAGTATTTCTTCGGTACGGGTCCTATCTCCTTCCACTCCTTCTGAAGCCTGATGAGCATCTCGGATGTATCTTTCCAGTCTGTGCTCTCCTGAAGGGCTTCAGCCTTCATGCACAGTTCCGTCTTCAGCTGCAGGTTCCTGACCTGTGTCTCCTTGTTCTCGGCAAAGAATGAGCGTTTCTTCTCGAAGAAGCTGTCACATGCCGCGCGGAACCGCTGATATATCTTGTTGTTATGTTTCTTCGGGGCAAATCCTATGGTCTTCCACAGTTTCTGGCATTCAAGGATGGCATCAGACTTCTCCCTGAAATCGGCAAAGGTGAGTATCTCGCCTGCAGCAATCTCCTCCACCTTTTCGCATAGGGCGGTTTTGGCATCGAGATTGCGCTTCTGGTCGTCCTTCTGTTTCTCGAAAAACTCATGATGCCTTTTGTTGACCTTCGTGGTAGCCTCGCGAAAACGTTCCCAGATATCATTCTTGTTCTCATGAGGCACCGGGCCTATCTCGCGCCACTGATTATGATAGTCCTGCAACAGCTTGAAGGCGTTGACAGCATTGGGTTCAAGAAGCAGTTCCTCAGCCTTTTCGCACAGGGTTATCTTGGCTTCAAGGTTCTTCCTAAGGTCAAGGTCCCTGAGTTCCCGGTTGATTTTTATATAGTCATAGAAAATTTCAACACTGTGATGGTAGTTCTCCCACAGGTCCTTGACGGCAGACTGCGGAACGATACCGGTGGCATGCCATTCATTCTGGAGATTCCGGAACTCCTGGAATGTCTTGTTTATGGCTTCCTCACGGTTGACCAGGTCCTTTATCTGTTCAATTATCTCTACCTTCCTCCGAAGGTTCTCCTGCTTTTCACTCTCCTGTATCCTGTTGAAGTCGCTTCTGCGGTTTCGATAGGTTTCAAGAATGGTCTTGATCCGGTTTTCGAGTTCATCAGGTTCAGGCCTGTATTCTTCTATATTACCTCCCTCCTTGGCAAAATTCAGCCGTTTTTCATTGAATTCTGCCTTGGTCTTCTTGTAGAAGAATTCCTTGATCCTGTTGACGTCATCAAGTATCTCCGCAGGAGGCCTGTTCTCGACTATGAGTGCCAGCGTCTCAACAAGCTCCTTCCTTGAGAACCCGCTGTAATCAACCGGAGGAAGTTCAATATCATCATAATTGATACGCTCCTCCACCTGCTCAACGGCCTCATCCGAATCCCCTGTGATGTCAGCAATATCTTCTGCCTCATC
>CAYYEH010000001.1:0-41986 GCA_964470815.1 uncultured Rikenella sp. | reverse complement strand
GTCAGCAATATCTTCTGCCTCATCCGAATCCCCTGTGATGTCAGCAATATCTTCTGCCTCATCAGAATCCCCGGTGGTGTCAGCAATTTCTCCGGCCTCAGGATCGGATGATTCTGCAGCTTCTCTAACCTCTCTCTTTTCCTCCGGTTCAGGAGAAACCTCTGCCGGCTCACCATCTACATTCTCACCCGCCACGGGAGCTTCAGAACTATCATTTGCCTCTGCGGCTTCAGCGGGGATCTCATCATTCCCTACAGCTCCGGCCGCGTCAGCCGGCCGGGCAGTAACATCATCCCCAGTGGTTGTCTCTTCCAAAGATTCGGCGGACTTTTCAGTGCCGTCGAATTGTTCATCACGAACAGAATCTTCCGGATTTTTTGTTGTCATCATTAATCCTTTTTCTTGAGTGCATCAAACAGAGGCGGATGGCTAAAAGCCCCCCCCTTTTTTCAAACCACGAAAATAATGGATTAATTGGTAAATCTCAAACCTACTCAACATTTAATGAATTGTCTGACTCTCTGAATTTCAAAATGGTTAATTTTGTCTCCCGGGTTTCAGTACTATGTAATTATGGAAACAAAAGAAATCATCTTTCTGGTGGCACTCTTTGCCCTTGCCGGTTACTCACTCTATCGCAGGTACATAAAGAAGAATACCGGAGTACCTGGAAGGTCTCATGGAGGTTCTTCCGACAAGGGAAGCCTGAAAGGAGAGGCTGACGACTATGAGCCTTACTCGGGAACCAAAGGCAAGACAGTCTGATTAACCTTATCATGTACCAAGTTCAAGCTGGTCCCTGATAAGCCTGTAATAAGTTCCCTTCATTGCTGTAAGCACGTCATGCGTGCCTGATTCAGTCACCCTTCCCTTTTCAAGTACGACTATTCTGTCTGCATGGCGGACAGTGCTGAGCCTGTGAGCAACGATAACCACCGTTCGTCCGGCATAAAAGCCAGCAAGATTTTCGACGATCATTCTTTCGTTGGAGGCATCCAGGGCGCTTGTGGCTTCGTCAAGCAGAAGCAGTGAAGGCTGCCTGTAAACGACACGTGCAATAAGTATGCGCTGTTTCTGCCCCTGGCTGAGCCCGTGTCCTCCCTGTCCCACGCGGGTCAGAAGTGCTGAAGGAAGTATTTCGAGAAGAGGTCCCAGGTTTGCCACCCTGACCGCCATGGCCACCCTTTCCAAGTCCGGATCATCCTCCCCGGGGGCAATGTTGCCAAGGATGGTATCCGGGAAGATATAACCCTCCTGCATCACTGTTCCTGTATTCTTCCTGAGAGAGGATATGCTTATTTCGTCAATTCTGTGTCCTCCGATGTAAACGGCTCCTTCAGCCGGCGGGTAGAATCCCATCAGCATCCTGAGAAGCGTGGTTTTACCTGACCCGCTCTCACCCACAACAGCAGTTATCCTGCCGGCAGGGAGTGTAAGGTCCAGATTGCGAAGCACCCATGGTGAGCCAGGCCCTTCATACCTGAAAGAGAGATTCCTTATTTCTATATCAGCATTCTCCGGCATGGGTAAAAGTCCTGTTGGCCCGGCCTTCTCCTCCGGCTCCATGGCATGCACCTCCGCCAGCCGCTCAAGGCTTATCCTGGCATCCTGGGTAGCCCTCATGAAGCTGACTATCTGTGATACAGGGCCATTAAGCTGGCCGGTGATAAACTGCACCGCCAGCATCATTCCCAGGGTCATGGACCCGTTTATCACGAGTGTTGCAGAGATGACCGTAATGATGATATTGACCGATTCATGGATCAGAGTCCCTCCTGCCGTCTGAAACTGCAGAATCCTGAGTCCCCTGACGCGGGTAGCGTATATTTCCTTTTGCTGGTTTTCCCATTCACGCCTGTTGGCTGCCTGGTTGCCGGCAAGCTTGATCTCCTGCATGCCGTTCACAATGTTGATCATCCTGTTGCCTGCCTCTGCCATTTGCATGAAACGGATGTTGTCAAGACGCTCCCTGGCCGGCATGAAAAGGGTCACATAGAGTACATAGAGTGATGTGCCGGCAAGGAAAACAAGCAAAACAGGGATACTGTAGATACCAAGAACCACACCGAAAACGACGAAATTGAACAATGAAAAGAGAATTGCAAGGCTGGATGAAGTAAGATAGTTTTCAATCCGGCTGTTGTCATCAATCCTCTGGAGAATATCCCCGTTGAGCTTGGTGTCAAAGTAGGATATCGGCAGATCCATCAGCCGTGCCAGAAAATCAGACACTATCCTGATATTCAGCTTTGACCCCATGTGGAGCAATAGCCATCCCCTGCTGAATTCCACTGCGAGGCGACCGGCGGTAAGGGCAAGCTGCCCGGCCAGTATCAGCCAGATGAATTTTATATCGCGGTCTGCGATGCCCCTGTCAATGATTGCCTGGGTCAGGAAAGGAAACACAAGCTGAATGGCACTCGATGCCAGGAGCCCTGCCAGCAGGAGGGTAATCTGCCTGCGATAGGGTTTCAGGTAGGGAGCCAGGAATTTAAATCCTCCGGTAGGCGGCGGGTCATCCTTAAGTTCCGCAAACTCAGGCCCCGGCTCAAGAAGCAATGCCATGCCAGCCGGTTCACCGGCAACCTCTCCCGAGACCCATCCGTTACGGAACTCGCCTGATGACAACCGGAGCCTGCCAACAGCCGGATCACTCACCCACACCTTGCAGTCATCAATCCTGTTGACAACAATGAAATGATTCTGCCGCCAGTGGACAATGCATGGCATCGGAGCTTCTTCTGCCAGCTTACTGAACGGTATTTTGACTGCCGCAACCCTGAATCCCATGCTTTCTGCAGCTGACTTCAGTCCGAGGAAGGATACACCTTCACGCGTAATCCATGCCTTTCTCCTGATTGTCTCAAGAGAGAGCCTCTTGCCATGACGGAGTGCGACCATGCTGATACAGGCCGGCCCGCAATCCATGGCATCATACTGTCTCACAAAAGGGTATGTCATTATGCAGGCAGAAAACGGGATAAAACAATGTAAATATATCCAATAATTGCTGACTGTGACATCTGGCCGGGAAATGTGTTGAACGGCACTTTTCAGAATTCGGTTCCGGAAATCGTATATTTGTCAATTAAACCGCTTGCTTGGGCTTATTCAGGAAGTACTCGGACATTGACATCATCGATGGAATCAGGAGGCAGGACAACCGCATCCTTGCTCACCTGTATGATTCCTATCTCGAGATGATAAGTGATCATCTCAGGAAAAACGGCGGAACCTCTGACGACGTTCATGAAGTGCTCCAGGAATCGGTTGTGATACTCTACAGGCAGGTAACCGGTGAAGGATTCCGCCTTGCAGGTGACCTTAAGGGTTATTTCTTCGGTATAGCAAGAAATGTATGGAATGCTCATCTCCGGCACCGGTCAAGGCTTGTGCCTCTTAGTGCAGAGCATGCAGACAGTTCAGCGGCAGAGGAGATCAGCAAAGCAGCGCTGGAGAGGATAGTGGCAAGGTCTTTTACCCTGCTGGCCGGGGATTGCCAGATGGTTCTTACCCTTTACGGTGACGGGTACTCATACGATGAAATTGCACGGAGAATGGGACTTAAGACCGAAGCATATGCAAGGAGAAAGAAGTACCTGTGCAAGGAGGCCCTGATGGAGATCATCAAAACCGATCCGGAGTATCAGGATCTCGGGCCCCTGTAAACGATAGCCACAAGAGCGGTTGTAACAAGCAGAAGCAGAAGCAGTGCCACATAAAGGACTACCCGGTTGTACCACAGAGGCGTATCATCACCGTATATGACCAGTGCCGACCAGTAATAGGGATGAGATTTACCCTGGCTGGCTGTTCTCAGGTATTTCAGACGTGCATTTCGCAATGCTGAGCTTTTAGTCTGACCTCCTCTCATATTCTTGTAAAAGGAATGGATCACCTCCGATGCAGATACATCCTCCACCTCCCACATTGACATTATTGCCGAACGGCTTCCGGCATAGAGAAATCCCCTGGCCAGACTCAAAATCCCTTCACCGCTAACAAGCATCCCGGAGCCCGTATTACAGGAGCTGAGCACCACCATCATTGCATTCAGCGGTATACTGTATACTTCATAGGTATTGAGCATCCCGTCATTACTCCCTTCAGTCCCGGCGGTGAAAAGCATCTTCGAGTAGGCCGGATGCCTGTCATCCACCAGTGTGTGCATCGCAAGATGAATAATGTCATATCCGGGAGCTTGGCTCTTGAAGGTCTCCTCCCTTGCCTCATTCCCCAGAAAGGCACTGCCTCCGCACTGACTGACCGCATCCTCAGCCTCAAGGAGGGCATAGGGAAGCTCTCTTATTTCTCCTCTCAGGCTTGGCCAGCCGATAAGCAGCGTGTCTGCAAGCTCCACATCCTCATATGTGGGTGCAAAGGCTATAAGATCATTGTTCAGCCTCCTGGTTCTCTTTTCAGTCTCCGATGAGAGAGTAACACTGTAGATATATGAGAAGCGGTACTTTTTAAGAGCAAAGGGAGCCTCACGGTACAGCAGGTCAGGACTGCGGAATTCTTCCGTAACAAGTGTCTCGAAAGGAAGGTATGAAAGGATATTGTCAGGAGAAACAACGATCTTGTCTCCTGAAAGATAGGGCTCGGCAGGCTCAATAAGGACACGGTACAGGCTGTAGGCCAGATCCATGTATTCATTGAAGGGGATCCGAGAACCACTTGTCCTTGGCATGGTTGCCAGCATGCCCCGGAATCGCTGAAGGTCCTCAAAAAAGGTGGAATCAATGTCGCGTATTATCACCTCGCTTCTCCTCCTGCCGGCAACAAAGATATAGAGCCTGTCATCCGTCAGTACATAACTGAGCAGGTTTGCCCTGCGGCCTATGACTCTGCCCACGCCTGACAAAGGGGTTACCTCATTCCTGAACTTCAGGTTATAGAACATTGGGTATTGCTCCTCAAATATGCGGTTCAGGGAATCACGCGCCCTGAGCAGCCTGAAGGTGGCACTCTCCCATGCTGTCAGCAGTTGCGGGTCAGGATTCTTCTTCATCTGTTCCCTCGATATGAGCTCCTTGTAAAAGCCTGTCTGACCCCGTATCTCCGTGTCGAGTTTTGACAGCTCTTCCGGGAGTGAAAAACGGGCAGCATTCAGCTCTCTCATTGATGCAAGAAACCCTGCAACCTTGCTCCTCTCGGAAAATTCAAACAGCCCCTCCAGTGACTCACGGCCGTGGCCCGATTCATAGAGCATGGCGTAGTTACCCACCAGTCCTGTATATATATCCCGGGAGTAGGAACTTAAGCTTGTCCTGCTCTCCTCTTCACTCATTTCCAGTCTCTGACGGTCATACAGCATGGAAAGCTCGCGGCCTGTTGCAACTGCAAGTTTAAGGTAATCACTGCCTCCGTCACGTGCTGCCAGGGAGTTCAGCGCCAGATACCTTGCTTCAAGCAGGTTGAGGTCATCTTCGGATATCCCGGCGCCGGTTGCCATTCCTGCGCCGGTTTCAGCCTTACCGGCTGAAGCAGTGACAGCCGGATATGACAATGAGTCTGCCGCAGCAGTGACTCTGAGCACTTCAGGATATCTTCCTGCGTCAAGCAGTACCCCCGCATACTTCGAGGCGAAGAATTTCATCATTGAAACATCCCACGGATTGCGGCGTACATAGCTGAAACACCTGTCATACATTTCTATTGATCTTTCCCGGTCTCCGATGGTTCCGTTCACAAATTCGGCAACCGAAGCAAGCATCATGTAGTACTCCCTGCTTTCCCGCCCGTATACGCTACTGACATTATCAAGGCCGGCATCCAGAACCTGCTCTCCTTCCCTGGCCCGCCCCTGCTGAGCAAGAAAACCTGAATAATTGATGTAAAGAAGAAACTTGTCCTGTGTGTTCGGACCATCCTTTATGGCAAGCCCCTTCCTGAAATGCACCTCCGCAGAAGCGGGCTGCTCCAGTCTCCTGTATACCTGTGCAATAGTGTTGTACATCAATATCCTTGAATCAACCGAAGACTCCGGATCCTTCTCATAGATCTTCAGAGCTTCCCGGCAATATACAAGCGACTTGTTGTACTCCTGTGTCCTGTACAGGCTAAGGCCAATGACATGATACAGGTCAGCCTTTACCTTCGGAGCGACCCCGTCAGGATAAACCCTTGCAATATCCAGACCCGCCTCTGCCAGGTCAACTGCCTTTCCATGGTCATTCAGTTCCAGGCAACTGCTCGCGAGATTAAGATAATTGGAAGCCAGTCCTGATGAATCACTTCCTGATACACTCCTCTTTACGGTGAGAGCCTTCATGCCATGACTGTATGAACCCTGAAAATCGCCGGCCCTGTGCAGTGCGGTTGCCATATTGCTCAGACCATTGGCATATCTCCTGTCAGATATTGAAAGCGCCTCCCTGTAACGCGAGGAAAGGGAAAAAAGGTCATAAGCCTTGCCATACCTGGCGGCCTGATAAAAGTGGATGCCGGTAAAATAAAGTGCATCTGAAAGAAGCAGTGTATCCCTCACTGCCCCTGAAGAAATGATTGTTTCTATGCCTGTTGCAAGAAGTGAAGGATCAGCCACTTCCAGTCTTCCCTCAATATAAGCCGACAGGGAGTCTGTGAGCTCCCTGAGTCTCGCTTCCCGCAACGGATCAGGGGTAAGGCCCTCTTCATCTCCGGATGCACCCTTATAACTTCTTCCCGGGAGAACAGGGGTTTCCGCCGTGACAGCCGTACCAACGGACAGACCCTGAATCTGGTCTGAATCCGGAGAAACGTTTGCAGATGCAATAAGCAGTAATGGTATAATGATAATGCCGGATCTCAGACTCATCAGGTGGTTCTTCTTTCTTCCGCCGGTAAAAGTATAAAACAATCCTTTACAGTGACAGTAGCTTTTTCTGTTTTATAAACAATTGTTTTTCAATGTATTGCATTTTTTTTGAAAAAAAGTTGGTTTTTTCGTGTCACAAATCGGCACTTTCTGACACGTACGGTATAAAAGACAATTAAACCCTGATTTTAAATTTTAAAAAATTACGATCATGAAAACCCTGAAAATTGAAAACTTTGCTGATTTTGTTCTTTCAAATGAAGAAATGATTAATGTACGTGGTGGAAACGGTGCAAAAAATGACAGCTGCAGTGATCCTACCAGGCCTCCTGTGATCATCGAGATCTGATATTGAGCTTAAGAGCCGGTATCGTCCGGCCAGGAATCATATAACTATACCGGGGAGCTGCATATACAGGTGCAACTGTTCTCCGTGCGTCTGAAGGCATGAATGCATGCCGGCGAGAGTGCCTGGAAAGGCATGTGATTGAATGTAATCAACTATTTGATTGATAGTTTTTTATAAGTGTGAAATAATAATCTGAAAAATGAAGACAAATGATGTCAACAATGCCATTGAGAACTGGCTTGGTGGGCGTGCAGACAGGTCCGCCGGGGAATGGCTTCTGAAAGAAATGGAAAGGGATGCAGAGCTTGCGAAAGAAGTGAACCTGAGACGGAGGACCGATGAGATCCTTGCCGACCGGGATGTGATTGACCTGAGGCTGAAGCTGAAGTCAATAGAGATGAAAAAACGCGCTGCAGTCAATGTAAGAAGAACAATGATAAAGAGTGCCAGGTATGCTGCAGCTGTGGCTCTCGTTGCCATTATCTCAGGAGCCCTGTACTTTGCCCTGAGACCGGGTTCATCGCCCGATGAACTCTATTCTTCATACTATACACGGTATGAATCACCGGGTGCCGTGAGGTCAGTTGCCAGTTCCGGCAATACCCTCATGGAGAATGCACTGGCATCCTATTCCGCAAGGGAATATGATAAGGCCATTGTCTACCTCGAGCAGGTCATCAATACGGGCCAGGAGGACATGGAATCTGTATTCATGCATGGTATGGCAAATATGGAGGTTAAGAATTACCCTGTAGCCAGCGGGTCATTCACAAAGGTTATCGAGCACAACGACAACCTCTATCTTGAAGATGCTGCATGGTACCTGGGTCTTTGTTACATGATGACCGGCAACAATGAAAAGGCTGTCAGCCAGTTCAATGCGATAGCCAGCTCCAAAAGCAGGTACGGAAAACAGGCTGCAAAACTGGCACGAAGATTAAAATAATCATCTGATAATAATATACTGTTCATATGTTCGAGATTCTTCGCAATGCCTACAGGGAGACGGGTATGACAGCAGCGAATGGGCAGGAAAAACTGAACAAGATGATCAACAAACCTAACATACTTGCAGGCGTGTCTCATGAGGTACGTACTCAGATGAACTCCATAGTCGCCTTCTCATACCTGATAAACAATGAAAGGTTCAGCGACAGCGAAAGGCGGGAGTTCTCAGAGCAGATTATTACCTCGTGCGAACAGCTGATAGGATTGTTTGAAAACTTCTTTGACACCGCGGCCCTGGAATCAGGGTCAGCCAGGGAGAACCTCCGTGAGACTGACATTGCAACACTCTTCGAGTCACTTACCTCTGATTTCAGGGTTTTCATGAGGAAAAAGGGACGGGAGAATGTCATTCTCATCCATGAGGACAACCTGCCTGACAGGCTGATGCTGAGGCTCGATACGGCACGTACCACGAGAATTGTCAGCAACCTCTTCAGAAATGCACTCGACAACACAGTTTCAGGGTTTATAAAGGTTGGGTGCACCTACAACGATGAGACAATAACATTTTATGTAAAAGATTCTGGCCAGGGTTATCCCAGAAGCAGTGACCTGCTGCTTTCCGAAAATCCTGAGATCCAACATTCCGACAGTCAGGATACCTATTCCGCTATGAATTTAATCCTGGCCAGAAATCTTATTTTGGCATTGGAAGGTAAAATCAGGGTTGAAACCAACGATGCCGGAGGCACATCAGTTTATGTCTCACTGCCTGCAAGGGAAAGTCCAGGTTTGAAACTGCTAACCGGTACCTCTTCAGAGAAAAGGATAGCCATTTGATTCTCTGGAGCTATAGACTGTCTGTTAAGTGAAGTCAGGAGGGTGATCTACGGACACCCTCCTTTTATTGGGTTCCGGTGATTTCTCTTACCGGGCAACTGCTCTCCGGGGTATCTGACCGGTGTCTTTTCTGATCGGCGCACCTTCAAGCTTCAGTCAGAAGCTATTTGTCTGTGCCCTCTGAAAGTATCGTGATCTCAGTTCGCCTGTTCAGCCGTTTTCCGGCAGGTGTAAGATTGTCGGCAACAGGGGAGGTCTCTCCGTAACCATGTGAGAAAATGCGTTTACTGTCAATGCCCCTTTTGACCAGGTACGCCCTGACAGACTCGGCCCTTCTCTCTGAAAGCCGCTGGTTATGCTGGTCACTTCCGTCGGAGTCAGTATGACCTCCTATCTCAATCACAACGGTATTATTTACCACCAGAAACTGCAGTAAATGTTCAAGCTCGGGTATGGAGGCCTCAAGCAGCTCCCAGGAGTCAGTGTCATAAAATACGTTGTACATCCTCATGAATTCCCCTTTACGGACCTTATTCAGAGCGATGGTCTTCGTGAGTGGCTCAGCTGATGTGTATCCCTCGGCGAAGTCAAAGTTTTCGGAAAAGATCATATAACCCTCAGCCGTCACATTCAGTCCGTAGCTGCTGCCCTGGGGGAGGCAGACGAAAAAGCCACCCCTGCCGTCAGTCACGGAGCTTATCACATCCGTTCTGTACGTAAGATCAGTAAGCTCATACCTCGCAGTGATCGGCTGCCCTGACTGCTTGTCAATCACATTGCCACGAAAGTAAAGGACCGGTTCCGGCTGAATTCTTTGTGGCAGATCCAGGTAAAATATGTCCTTTCCTCTCTCCTTGTCACGTACCGATGAAAAATAGGCTCTCCGGCCTGATGACTCAATTACCAGGCCGGTTTCGTCAGCCGGCGTATTTACCGGCGGCCCCAGGTTTTCAGGGGTGGTCCAGGTGGAGTCACGGTTCATCGTTGTAACATAAATATCATGTCCTCCGAAAGACTCCCTGCCGTTGGAGGAGAAGTAAAGAGTCTTTCCGTTGAAATAAATAAACGGCGAGAACTCATCACCAGCCGTATTTATAGCCTTTCCAGGATTTACCGGTCTGCCCCATCTGCCATCATTTCCCCGGACGGAATACCATATATCCATTCCACCCATACCTCCGGGCCTGTTACTGACAAAGAAAAGCATCCTTCCGTTCGGACTGACAGAGGGTTGTGATTCCCAGTAGGTGGTATTCACCGGTTGTCCGAGATTAACACCTGGCGACCACCGGTTACCGTCATAGGATGAAAAATAGATATCGCATCTTCCCTGCCCGTCATTCCTGTCACATGCTGTAAAGAACATTGAGCGGCCGTCAGAGGAAATTGACTGTGCTCCTTCGTTGCCTGCAGTATTGAGCGGAGCCCCGGCGTTGCGTGCTGTGCCCCAGTATCCATCTTTTGTCAATCGGCTGATATAGAAATCTTCCTGTCTGTCGCGGTTGAAATCCCTGCCATACCCTGCAGCACGCTTAACCTCACGGGTGAATATCAGTTGCAGACCGTCTCCGGTCACTGAAGGCCAGTATTCATCGAGTGTGGTATTGACCGAGTCTCCCGCACTTATTGGCTCAGTCTCAAAAAGCGATTCCGGGAAAGAGAGCGCAAACCGGCAGCTGGCGAGCATCTTCTCTGCTTCGGTCTTAAGTCTTGCACTGGCTCCGGGTTGCTTCAGGTATAATTCAAGGTTTGTTGTTGCTTCGGTGTACCTGCCGGTTCGGAACTCGGCCCTCCCAAGACTGTAAAGGGCTGGCGGGAAAAAGAGAGGGTCTATCTCTTTCGCAGCACGGTAATGCCTTACTGCCTTCTCCCAGTCTCCTGTGTCAGAGTACAGCTGACCAAGCAGAAGGTGCGCCTCCAGGAACCCGCTGTCCTCTCCTACTGCAGCCTTCAGGCTGTTTTCTGCCCTGTCATAATAGAGAAGCTCATAATCCCTTTTACCCTGATCGTAGAATTTAAGTGCCCTGTTGGAACGGGTATGCAATGACTGGCCTGTCACCGTACACTGGTTTATCAGCAGAAGCATGAGGGTGAGTATCTGTATCCTTATTCTCATTCAGGGAATATGCATGAATTTATGAGCCTGCAGTGAGACCCTCCACCTTGGATTCTTTTTGACATATTCAGTAATCGCTGCAATCATTTCCCGGTATCGGCTCCATTCCGGCTGCAGAAGGAGCTGGCAGCCGGGCCCCACATTACGGCTGTACTTCTCAGCATCCTCAAAATCAGTGCCATCCTGAATAACCACCTTGAGCTCGTTCGCCACACCCCATATTCCGGGCAGTGGCGGTGAGTTCCTCTTGGGTGACAGGGTTATCCAGTCCCACCTGCCTGTCAGGGGATATGCTCCCGAAGTCTCCAGGAATGTTTCAATTCCTCGTGACTTAAGCAGTTCACACAACGGGCCCATGTCCCACATCAGTGGCTCACCTCCTGTTACCACCACTGAATCAGCGCCTGCCGTGGCCACATTGACCGCTATGGACTCAATACTCACCATCGGATGGAGCTCGGCATTCCAGGAATATTTTGTATCACACCAGCTGCAACATACATCGCACCCGCCGATCCTGATAAAATAAGCGGCCCTGCCTGTGTTGCACCCCTCTCCCTGAACTGAGTAGAATTCTTCCACCAGAGGAAGCATGTGACCATCCTTATCTGATCCCATGGTTTTCATTTCCTCTTTTTATCAAGGGAGAGAAGCCTGAAGAAGATGTGAAACAGATCCGTATTCTCCCGGATTCCTGTAAACCCGATTGCTCCGGGTCCGTATGCAAAGACCGGCACCATTAGCCCCGAATGGCCGGTGAAGCTGAAAGCCCCCGTTACTTCCCTCTTTTCAATATTTCCTCCCGTGATGCTCATTCCCCCTGTCTCATGGTCAGCCGTTACCACGATGAGCGTTTTTCCGTTCTTTGATGCATAGTCAAAGGCAACGGCCACGGCCCTGTCAAGATCAAGCACCTCTTCAGTAACCATTGATGTGCTGTTGCTGTGTCCGGCATCATCTATCTCCGATCCTTCAACCATGAGGACAAAACCCTTTCGGTTGCGTGACAGAACCTCTATAGCCTTCGCTGTTGCCCTGGCCAGGTACTGAGGGTCCCTTCCCTCATAAATCCTCGGCAAATCTCCGTCTGAGATCAGTCCCGCCAGGCGCCGCGAACCTGAGGCAACGAATGAATCAAGGTCAATGGTCACGTCATAGCCGGCATGTTCAAGTTTCGTGATCAAATCTTCAGACCTGCTGAAGTTGCCGGCAGAATCAACAACCGGTTCAAAATACTTCCTGCCTCCCCCGATAAATACTTCTGCAGCCCCGCTGACATACCATCCGGCGACGGCACGATAATCATAGCGCAACGGAACATGTGCGGCAAAGGCCGCAGGGGTTGCGTCAGTGAGTGAGCTGGTGCACACAATCCCCGTTGACATACCAACCGCCCTTGCATGTTCAAGGAGTGTTACCAGGACAGTGCTGTCAGGGCGAACCGAAATCATCCTGTTGTTGGTTTTTTCACCCGTTGCCAGTGCAGTGCCACCGGCAGCGGAATCAGTGGAATAACTGTTCGCCGAATGGGTTTTGCTGAATCCTGTAACAGGGAAAGAAGGAAACGTCATGGAGTTGCCTGAGACGGTCATTGCCGCATAAACATGGGAGACTCCCATACCGTCACCGATAAACAGGATAAGGTTAAGGGGCTTCTGCCTGACGCTCCCGGCAGAGACAAGAGTAAGAATAATTGCAAAGAGTATGACCAATCTGTATAATATCTTCATGTCTTTCATTCTCAATTATTTCCAAACAGCATCACACTCTCCCGCTCTTCGGCTTTCTCAGACCATGCTGAAGGGATGATTCTCCATTCTCCTGTCTCAACAGGGGTAATGGTCCCTTTTCGCCTGATCCATTCAGTCATGTAGTGACGCAGGTCCCTGTCAGTTGCAGAGATAATCCTCCTTTCAAGTTCATGTGCCGTGATTCCTGCAGCGGGGAAGTGTCCTCCCCCTCCGCTGGCGCGGTATGAATTGACCGCCACGGTATACTCATCACTGTAACTGAACGGAGTGCCGTCACTCAAAGAGGTTATGTCGACCATTGCACCCCCGGGTTTGCTAACATCAACAGTGTAGCGTATACCAAGAGCGGAATCGAAATTATAGGAAGGATTCTGCAGCCTGGCCGTACCGTTGACAATAACCGGAGCTCCGGTGTCATCAAGCCTGTATCTGAGCATCAGGTCCGTGCTCTTTGTCATGGTTTGAAACCATTGTCCTGCAGCATGCTCCAGGTGACGATCTATCTCACCTCCTGTCATCCTGACGGTGTACAGGAAATTCTCGAACCTGTAAAGGCGGTACATATCCCTTATCATGAGGTCTCCCTCCTCAATCCTCTGATCAAATGAGAGCGGTGCTGCAAGGGATATCTGCGCTCCGGTAATACCCAGCTGCACCTGGTGGATCAGGTCAACGAATGCTGACGGCCCGAAAAAGGCATCCCTTGTGGTGGCTGTGGCCGTCGAGCGGCCAATGATCTCAGAGGTATACCCTTTCAACCTTTCCAAAACATCACTGTATCTTTCCATGAAGGCAGCCGATTCCGGCAGCGTATTCATTGGTATCAGCCTTCCGCTAATTTCAGGATGAAGGCTGCCATCATCCTGTCTCTTCATTTTGACGGTGACATTCATCAGCACCTCCGCCCTGCTGCCGCCATCAAGGACAAGAACCTTCTCACCTGAGCTGTTTGTGACCTCCCTGACATCCTGCCTGTGATCATGACCACAGAATATGATATCAAAACCGGGAACATTCATCGCTACCGACAGGGTGCTGTTCTCATCATCTCCCCTGTCCCTTTCATCACCCATTCCTGAATGGAAAAGACCTATTATCAGATCCGGATCCTCAGCCTGCATGGCAGGCATCCATTTCCTGGCCGTGGATACCATATTTTCAAACCTGATGCCCCGGTAAAGTGACTCAGGCAGCCAGCGGGGCACCGACAGAGTAATGAGGCCGAAGACGACCACTTTCAATCCCTTTTTCTCAATTACGGTATAAGGTTCAAAATAAGGCTCACCCGTTCTTTCATCAACAGCATTTGCAGCAAGCATCGGGAAATTATAATCCCTCCTTACGCGGTCATAGACAGGATGACCCGCCTCTATGTCATGATTCCCGACGGATGCCGCATCATACCCCAGGTAATTCAGTATATCGGCAATGATATGTGTGCTCGTGGTATCGATGAAATTATAATAGTAAGCAAGCGGATCACCCTGAAGTATATCGCCGTTATCAAAAAGGAGTATGTTTTTCTTCCCTTTTGATTCAACCAGTGAAGCCAGGTTGGCAAGTGACCTGTCTGTGGGCTCCCCCTCTGTGTTGTCAAATGGCAGAAGCATGCCGTGCAGATCGGTGGTGGCGTATATTTCGACGCTCCCCTCTCTTCTTCCGCATGAAAGGGCAAGCAGGCCGGCAAGCACTATTCCAGTTAAATACGCGGTATATTTCATACTGTGGTGTTTCATTTTGATTTTACAGAAGGAATGACGATCCTTTTCCTGCCGTCCTTCATTTTGGTGAGTATAAACTGATCAGCCACGGCGCCAGAGGCATCATATGCAGTATAGGTAAGGCGGTTTCCGTCAACAGTTACCGTCTGCCATAACTGAGTGTTCACAAGTCCTGTATCCCACCATTGATCAGCATCCTGCCTGTACATTTTAGAGCCGCTGACCGATACAACGTAAATGGTTCCGGCCAGATTGCCCTTGACTTTTGCCCCCTCGGGCAGTAACATTCCTCTTGCATAGGTATGGTCATGACCTGTCAGCACCAGGTCAACCCCGTATCTGTCAACCAGTGGTTTAAGGCTCTCCCTCACTATCTTATTGTCTCTCCGAGCTGCCGTGGAGAAGAACGGATGATGGAATGCCATGACTGTCCACCTGCATGGATTGGTCTTCAGGAGTTGTTCCACCCATTCAGCCTGGCTTCGGGCAACATCCTCATTCCTTACCATTTCATCAGAGCTTACTATTATAAACCTGACACCCTGGTAATCAAAGCTGTATGCAGTTTCCTCAAGTCCGGCCGGTCCGTTTCCGGGAAGTGTGAATCCGGGTCTCCAGTACCTGTTCAGATCACGTTTCTGCCTCACCTGAGGGTCATAGAATTCATGGTTACCGGGTGTTGCCACCACGGGCACTTCAGAGATGATGAAACCTGCAGCCCTGTGCCAGTCGCCCCACTCTTCGTCTTGTACCTTTGAGGAAGATCCTCCGTCAACAAGATCACCGGTAAATAAGACAAATGAGGCGTCAGGGGTAGTCCGGTAGGCCTGCCTCAAGACCCTGGCATATAATGAAATGGGACCCTGCGAGTCTCCCAGCCAGAGAAAGGTGAAAGGGGCATCTCCCGCTTCGGCAGTTTTGAAGGTGAACCATTCACTGGCATCGGTGCCTGCACCTACACGGTATGCATATGTGGCATCCGGTGCAAGTCCGCTGAATACCACTGAATGAAACCTCGCAGTCACGCCATCGGCAGTTACGTCCTGCCAGCTGCCTTTTACCGTTCTGGCAGAATCAGACAGGAAAACGGTCGGCAGGTTGAGGGTGACCTGTGCCAGGCTTTCTGTTACAGTGGTGTCGGTACGCCAGGTAACTGCCATCGTGGATGCCGGATCTCCGTTAATGTTAAGGACTATCCTTTCCGGCTTGACTGAAGGAATATAATTTGTAATTCTCTCCTGCGCAAAGGCATCAGGGAGAATAAGCAGCAGCGCAGATATAAATGCAACCTGAATTCGATTCATTGTTTGTTTTTTTTATTTTAACAATTTCCCTACCCGGGAGGTTGTAAATATATTGATAATTTCCCATCTGACCGGAGACCGGTCATTGCAGCCGCCGCACTTTTAACTATTTTTGCAACTGTATGAAAGTGCAATCAGGACTTGACGCAGTTTGCCGGGATTTGCCCTCCGGCCTGCGCGGAAAAAGGGCAGGCCTGCTGTGCCACTCTTCGAGCATAACATCAGACTACAGGCATATAACTGAAGTATTCGGGCAAAATGACCGGTTAAGGCTTGCAGCCCTGTTCGGTCCACAACACGGCCTTTCCGGGCAAACCCAGGATAACATGATTGAATGGGAAGGGGCGGTTGATCCTGTACTGGGCATACCTGTCTACAGCCTCTACGGCGAACACCGGAAGCCGACTCCATCCATGCTTGAAGGCCTTGACGCATTCGTTGCGGACCTCCAGGACGTGGGTGCAAGACTTTATACCTATATCTGGACTGTGAAACTGTGCATGGAGGCCTGCTCCGATGCCGGAATACCAGTTTACATCCTTGACAGACCCAATCCCATAGGAAGGATACAGGCTGACGGACCTGTTCTTGATGAAGAATATTTCACCTTTGTGGGAGGGGCCTGCATCCCTCTCTGTCACCGTATGACCATTGGCGAGATGGCTCTCTGGATCAGGGAAAAATACTTCCCCCGGTGTGAACTCCATGTGATAAGGGCTGCAGGCTGGAAACGGAGTATGATGTATTCCGATACAGGTCTGCCATGGGTACTCCCCTCCCCGAATATGCCAACCCCTCAAACAGCAGCGGTCTATCCGGGAACGGTTCTGGCAGAAGCAACGAACCTTTCAGAGGGAAGGGGAACCGTGATACCCTTTGAACTCACAGGGGCGCCATGGATAAACGGACGCAGGCTGCTGAAGGAGTTACGCAACAGGAACCTGCCGGGATGCAGCTTCAGAATGCATGACTTTATTCCTACTTTCCATAAATATGCAGGAGAGTACTGCAGGGGTATCCAGATCCATGTAACCGACGCTTCAATCTTTCGGCCGGTAATAACCGCCATGCACCTCTTTGACGCAATTATCCGCACTTCACCCGCCGGTTCATTCCGATTCAATCCCCCTCCCTATGAATATGAATACCGCCTGATGCCTTTTGATATCCTTGCAGGCGACAGCCGCTTGCGCGAAGTGCTGACAGAAGGACTCTCACTGGCAGAGGAAACCGAAAGATGGGAAGCACAGACAGAAACCTACCTGTCAGAATTCAGGCAGATGGCACTTTATACCGAATAGGATGCTCACAGCCGGAAATATCATTGCCCTTTCAATCATAATCTTCGTTGCCTCCGTCGTCAGGGGATTCACAGGCTTCGGGCTTGCCCTGGTTGCTGTTCCCCTGATACAGTTTTTTATGCCGGTAACTGACACTGCCGTCTTCATAGCCCTGATAAACCTTATCTTTTCAGTCTTGTACTACCAACGGTCACGTGAATTTATCAGGGGACAACCACTCGGAAGAATGGCTCTCTGGACCGGCATCGGGGTGGCAGCAGGAACAGTGGTACTTAAATTTGTCAACCCGGCCTGCATACAGCTGGTATGGGGATTTCTTATCATTCTTATCGTCATCACACTTGCCAGGGGGTTCAGCTTTACCATACGTTCAGATGCTTCTGCCATGACCCTGAGCGGACTGTTCGGAGGGGTGCTTGCAGGAGCAACCGGCATTACCGGACCACCAGTGGCAATAATCCTTTCCGCACTTAAGACACCAAAGGATAAGTTTAACGCTACTATCTCGGTGTTCATTCTCTTTGCCGTTTCTTACGCACTGGTATTTTACCTTATTTCAGGGCTCGTAGCCTGGCAGACTGTACTGCTTGCACTCTGTTCCGTCCCTGCCCTGCTGGCCGGCCTCAGAACAGGTGATATCCTGGTTTCAAGGATCAGCCAGAATACTTTTTCCAATATCATATATACAGTGCTTATTATCATGGGCATAATTACACTTTACAAGGGTGCGAAGACACTCTTCGGATTCTGATTCAAAATATCTTCGCCCTGCCAATGCTTTTTTCAGATACATATAAAACAATCGGAGGTGCTTCAAAAGGGCTTTTCAGGGACCGCGGAAGCAGGTTCATTGCACTGGCCTTCCCCGTCTCTTCGCAGGATGAGATAAAAACCAGGCTCGCAGAACTTAGAAAGGAGTACCATGATGCCAGGCACCACTGCTATGCCTGGGTTCTGGGGCCTGACAGACAGACATACAGGGTGAATGATGACGGTGAGCCTTCAGGTACTGCAGGAAGACCTATCCATGGTCAGATTAACTCGATGGGGCTGACAAACATACTCGTAGTGGTCATCAGATACTTCGGAGGCACACTGCTCGGGGTAAGCGGCCTCATCAACGCATACCGGAGCGCAGCCGCTGACGCCCTTGCAAATGCTTATGTGATTGAAAAACATCTTATGGAAAAGTGGCTCATCACTTTCCCATATACGGCAATGAATGACGTAATGAAGGTGCTGAAAGATGAATCCTGCGGCCAGTCAGACCATAACTACACCGGCAATGATGTTGCCATTGAAATCACCTTCAGGTCATCAGGGTCAGATCATCTTGCCGGAAGACTCAGGAAGATCGAAGGACTGCAGATGAAATGGCTCGCAGCAAGATGAAAGGTTATTTTTCAAATAGTTTTAAACATTTTAAATTTCACGTTTCAGTTGTCATAACTTTGTGGCAGTGGAGGTAAATAAAAACATAATCTAATGAAACCCAGAAGCTTAGTTTCCATTGATGATCTGACTACTGAGGAGATCATTAAGATTCTCAGGCTTGCCGCGGAATTTGAAAAGGAGCCCATCCGGGATATCCTGAGCGGCAAAGTAGTTGCAACGCTCTTCTTTGAGCCATCAACCCGAACACGACTCAGTTTCGAGAGCGCTGTCAACAAACTCGGAGGAAAGGTGATAGGTTTCACTGACTCTTCAAGTTCCAGCGTCACCAAGGGAGAGACACTAAATGACACTATCAGGACAGTAGACAATTATGTTGACCTGATTGTTATGCGCCATCCGATTGAAGGAAGTGCCCGATATGCAAGCGAGATCGCGACGGTTCCGGTGATAAATGCCGGTGACGGCGCCAATCAGCATCCCACTCAGACACTCCTCGATCTTTATTCGATCCAGAAGACACAGGGAACACTGGAAAACCTGAATATATGCATGGTGGGTGACCTGAAATACGGACGTACGGTTCACTCTCTTCTGATGGCCATGTCACGATGGAAAACCTCCTTCAATTTCGTGGCCCCCGAAGAACTTAAGATGCCCGATGAATACAAGCTCTACCTGAGAAATCTCGGCCTTGATTACTATGAGACAGCTGACCTGAACGAAGTAATCAACATGGCTGACATAGTATATATGACACGCGTTCAGCGTGAGCGCTTCTCAGACCCGATGGAATACGAAAAGGTCAAGAATGCCTATGTTCTTCATGACCACATGCTGTCGGAAACAAAACCGGGCATGAAGATCCTCCACCCGTTGCCAAGGGTTAACGAGATCAATACCGATGTCGACTCAAATGAAAAGGCATACTACTTTGAACAGGCTCTCAACGGTGTATTCACCAGGCAGGCAATCATCTGCACATTACTTGGATTAAAATAAGAAGCCATGAAAAATGAAAATGATCCGAAGCAGTTACTTGTAAGCGCAATCGAAAGCGGAACAGTGATAGACCATATTCCTGCAACTACCCTTTTCAAGGTCATAAAGATACTCGGGCTTGACAGGATCAGGACGCAGATAACTTTCGGCACCAACCTAGAAAGCAAGACTGACGGCAATAAAGCGATCATTAAGATTGCCGGCAAGTTTTTTGAGGATGATGATATCAACAGGATTGCCCTGGTTGCCCCCAATGCCAAACTAAACATCATTAAGGATTACAAGGTAATAGAAAAGCGTGTTGTGGAGGTTCCTGACACCATTTCAGCCATTGCCAAATGTATGAATCCAAAGTGTATCACCAACTTCGAGAAGGTGACAACCCGCTTCAGGGTAGTTTCAAAAAAGCCGGTGGCGCTCAAGTGCCATTACTGTGAGAAGATAACCGACCAGGAAAGGCTGGAGATTATCTGAGGCGGTCATATGACTTCACCCTGATCTCATCCTTCAGTATCGCCCGGTAGGCAAGCCATGCAAGTATGGCTGAGATAAGCGGAAAGAGGGCCCTGATCCTCCAGATGATGGTTACATCTATCTTGCGGTCAAACATCAGCAGGTAAAAGGCCCCAAGAATTATGGTGCCAAGTGACAAAAGCAGAACCATCATCGTGATCCTCATCTGTAAAGGCCTGTTCCTGAACAGGAAGATTGCAATCAGTGCAAGGAGCGGCACTATCGCAAGGATCGCCGTCATCGGCCATAGCCGCTGAATAATTTGTCCTCCCTGATCTCCCATACCCATGAAACTCATGCTGAACATGGTACCAGTGCCGGCTGTCAGCGTTATAATGTCACCTGACAGCATTAAACCCGAAAAAAGTACAACAGCCAGCAGGAATAATGTCTGGATTCTCTGTATCATTTTGTGCAATAATTACTTAGACCGGAATACCTTTCTGAAATTCTGGTAGTCAAGGTAGTATAAAATTTTCAATGAAATGCTGTTTGTCTGTGGCATGGAAAGCAGATCGGCAAAATTATCAAGTCCGCTCCTTATAATGACCTCACCCTCTGACCAGATTGAGTTCTTCCATACCAGTGAGAGTTCGCTTCCAGGAGCAAACCTCCAGGTATATACCATGTCAATATTCAGGAAGTTGGTATTGACATCGCTGTTGTCAACGGATGATGTCCTGTCCCTGAGGCTGCCGTCTGCCTGAAGCGTATAGTAACTGCCGTCATAATCGGCCTTTGACCAGTAATGCCTTCCGCGCAGCGTTAAATATGCATCAGATGAAAAAATGAACGCACCCGAAATGGTATTGGTAATAGTGGTAACGTCGCGTCTTCCGAATGTTATGCCATCAACCGGGTCAGCAGTAACAAAGCCTATGTCATTGAACATTTTTTCAACAGCTGCCGTATAATCGAACGAAAAACGCCTGCTCGCCTTGAATTCGGGCTGCAGTGACCAGCTGTACCCATACTGGCCGTAGTCAGACCACCCCTTCATATATTCACCGTTTATCTCAAGGTAAAATCTCTTGCTCTTGTCTGTGTCACCCCGGAACCTGGCTTCAAATGCCGCTGGCCTGTGATAGAACATTGACATATCCCTGGTACGGGGCTCAAAATAGTCATTCTCGCCCCAGGGAGTGAACTCGAGGTTAAGTGAGAACGACCAGTAGTTCATCAGCAGAAGCATTCCGTCAAGCTCAATCCTGGCCGAAGTATAAGCCCGGGGTCTGTAGAGCCGGTCGTAACTTATGTCCAGCGAGGTACGGGTCGACATGATTTTGCCGAACGGCTCATAGGTATTGTATCCGAAATCGACAGAATGACTTATTTCATTATTGTTCCTGAGGTAGCCCATGTCATTGATGTCATAGGTATCACCCATGAGCATGAAGTTGTAGTCTGTCCTGAATTTCCCGCCTGTCTTGCCGGCATTGAATCCAATTGTGTGCCCTAGCGCCGTTGGCGAGGAAGCATAATATTTCTGGCTCAGTCCTCCTCCCCCTGAAACCGACCAGAGTCGGTCACGTGTCTTTACAAGGGCTTCGAATCCAGAAACATTTGCAGTATAAAAGTGCTCTGTGTCTTCTCCCGCCCTTATCACACTCGTGTTCATCATACTCACATAAGAATCGTTTTTGAGTGTCTGGTCAAGCACAATCATGTTGTAGTTTGTCAGCGGTTCGGTCATTATCCGTCTTCGTTCGCCGGTGACCATGTTTTCAACCTCGGCCCAGGTACTGTTGGTAACGGCATTGAAAATTCCTATTCCCAGACCGCCGCTTGTCCTTCCTGAAATCTTCGTGGCATTAAGAAGACTTACTTCGGCAGGGTTGTGGGTTATAACTTCATTCTCCCCTGTCATTTCATATACTGACCTTGCAAGGTGAGGAGTACCGCCGATCCGCCGTGAATAAAATATGTCTCCTTTATTGAACAGTTCAGTACCCTCCATGAAAAAGGGCCTTTTTTCATTGTACTTGACCTCGTAAGGGGACAGATTGAGCACGTGGTCATCACTCTGCACCTGCCCGAAATCAGGGATAAGTGTGGCATCAAGCGTGAAGCTTTCGGTAAGCCCGAGCTTGAGGTCAATCCCGCCGTTATATGAGGTTCCCACACCGGGCTTATCAGTAACATGCTCAAGATATCCCGAGACATAAGGGACGAGTGAGAGACGCAGCGGAGGCTTTACGTCACGGATCCCTTCAAGCAATCCCATGTGTGCAATTGCCGAGCCAAACTCCTTGGTGACAAAGTTCCAGGATGACTTCTCCCTTGTACGGCGAACCTCCCTCCAGAAGTTTATCCCCCATAATTGTGATGCTGACCTTGGAAAACGGAGGGCCGAATAGGGTATCTTCAGTTCTGCCACCCAACCATCCTGATTTATACTTGTGCGGCTGACCCACACTGCATCCCAGGTGTCATTGTGACCCCAGCTCTCAGTTGTAGTCATCTTATTGTCAATCTGAACGTTCGATGCTGAAACCCTGAACATCTCTCCGTTAAGGCCGTCGTTGAACGGAGAGATCTCCACCCAGAAGTGATCTGCATTTATATCACCCTCGTCTCTCTGTCCCAGTTCGGCAAATATGCTGTCAGGAGCGGCATCATACATTATTGCACCAACGTAGAGGGCATCATCGTCATATAATACCCTCACATCGGTCCTGTTGGCGGAGGGCTTGCCGTTATAGGGATCATAGATTACGAAATCAGTGGCAGGAGAAGCGGCCTGCCATGCCGGCTCATCAAGTCTTCCGTCTATATGAATGGTCCCTGATGCCCGGTATGCCTGCGCCCTCCTGCTCTCCTGGGATGCACCGTGAGCCGGGTGCATTGCTGAAAAGACAATAAGAATAAAAGAAAGCAGCCTTATTGCCGCTGGTTTGGTCCTGATCCTGGTGTACATCAATATCCGGTTAGGGTTTGGCCACAAAGATATTTCTATCACGTAAACCCCGGTATCGTAAATATCAAATTAACAATAATTAACTGCATAATGCCGGCGTAAATGCAAAGCAGGATTGATAACATTTTTTGTATTTTAGCAGCTTGTTATTCCGGTCATGATACTTGTTCGGGAAAGAGCACACTGAAGGATTCGGGTTTAGTGTTTCGTCCAGGTTCCGTCAGACCGCTTAAATACTAATATATGAAAAGATGAAGAAAACAGAACTTATAACCAATGCTGACGGCTCAGTGTTCCACCTCCATCTTCTTCCCGGAGAAATTGCCGACAAGATAATCATCGTGGGAGATCCCGGAAGGGTTGAAATGATAGCCGGTATGCTTGATTCAGTAAGGGTACGCAGGAGCAACAGGGAATTCACCACCGTCACCGGTTTCTATCGGGATGCAGAGATTACAATCATTTCATCCGGTATCGGAACTGACAATATTGACATACTTGTGAATGAGATTGATGCTGTTGCAAACATTGATCTGGCGACAGGTGTGGCTTTGGAAGAACCAAAGTCTCTGACCTTTGTGAGGATAGGAACCACGGGAGGACTTCAGGCTGACCTGACTCCGGGTTCTTTCGTGGCGACAGCAAAAGCTGTAGGTTTTGACGGTGTAATCCATTTTTACGAAGGGTACGAATGGTGTCTTGACCATATGCTGGCTGATTCACTGGCAACACACCTGGAATGGCCTGACGTGCTTGCCTATCCATATGCCGTGGAGGCTGATGCCGGACTTCTCGATCTGCTGGCCGGAGGAATGACTAAGGGTATTACCATATCCACACCAGGATTCTATGCTCCTCAGGGGCGCCGGCTGAGGCTAGAGCCGTTCGACAACGAACTTAATGACAACATCACGGCATTCCGCTTCAGGGGTGAGAAAATAACCAATTATGAGATGGAGAGCTCAGCAATATATGGATTGTCAAAACTGCTTAATCATAAAGCTCTTACAGTTTGTGTTGTGATTGGCAACAGGGTTACCGGCGAGTTTCTGAACGATTACAAGCCGGCAGTCAGTGCCCTTGCCAGGCAGGTACTTGATGGTCTCAGCTCCTGAAGACTGCAAGTATCTCCCTGAGAATCGTAATTGCCGCCTTGCCGTCGCCGTAAAAGCCCGGATACTGAAGTGTGTCTCCGCTTGTCATGAAATAATCCCAGGCAGCTCTAATTTTTGCAGGGTCTGCATCTGCAAGCTTAACGGTACCGTTCCTGACCAGTTCCACCCATTCTGTCTCCTTCCTGAGAACAATGCATGGTCTTGAGAAAAAATGACTCTCCTTCTGCACCCCTCCGGAGTCGGTAATTATGAGCCTTGCTCTCTTTTCAAGAAGTATCATCTCCAGGAATGAGACCGGAGGTACCACCCTGATTAACTGATGGTCAGACAGGCTTGCATACAGTTCAGGGGCACGGTTGCGAAGGGCAATCATGGTGCGTGGATGAAGCGGCATAACCATGGGTATGGCGTTGGCTTCAGAAAGCTCCTTCATGGTGCTGAAGATGGCGCTTAGCCTGACAGGGTCATCAGTATTGGAATCACGGTGAATGGTCACCAGTACAAACTCCTTTTCCGCCAGTCCCAGACCGGTAAGGAAGTCCTGCTTCTTCCTCTCCGCCAGGTCTGCATAGAAAAGAGTGTTGTCATACATTATGTCACCGGTAAGAAAGACCCTTGGGTTGTTGATGGAGTATGGAGCCAGATTCTCGGGACGAAAGCCTTCTGACATAAGGTTTTTGAAGGCCGCATTGGTTGGCGCTATAAGCAGGGTTGAGGCGTGGTCAGCCATGATCCGGTTGATCTCTTCAGGCATAGATTTGTTGAATGATCTCATACCGGCTTCTATGTGCACTACCGGGAAATGCTGCTTGGATGCTGCCAGGGCTGCAGCAAGCGTCGAGTTGGTGTCACCGTATATCACCACGCAGTCAGGCTTTTCGTTGAGGATGACATCCTCAAGGCGTTCCATGATCATTCCAGTCTGCCTGCCATGCCTTCCTGATCCTACCTGCAGGTTATGGTCAGGTTTTCTTATTTCCAGTTCATCGAAAAAAACATCTGACAGCTCTCTGTCATAATGCTGACCGGTGTGAACAACAACCTCTTCAACATCTTCCGAAAACTCTCCCGCTATTGCCCGGCTGATGGCGGAGGCCTTTATTATCTGAGGCCTCGCGCCGACAATGTTCAGAATCTTCAGTTTTCTCATTATTTGGCGTAGTTAACTGCCCTTGTCTCCCTGATAACGGTGATCTTGATCTGACCCGGATAGGTCATCTCGTTCTGGATCTTGCGCGCTATTTCGAAAGAGAGGTTTTCAGTATCCTTGTCGGATACCTTGTCAGCTCCCACGATTACCCTCAGCTCTCTTCCTGCCTGTATTGCATAAGTCTTGGTCACCCCGGGATATGACAGGGCAACCGATTCGAGTTCATTAAGTCTCTTGATGTATGATTCAATGACCTCACGCCTTGCCCCGGGACGTGCTCCCGATATGGCATCGCAGACCTGCACGATAGGTGCGATCAGGGTGGTCATCTCCGTCTCATCATGATGAGACCCGATGGCATTGATCACCTCAGGCTTCTCCTTGTATTTCTCTGCCAGCTTCATACCAAGCACAGCATGTGGCAGCTCCGGCTCGTCGTCGGGCACCTTGCCGATGTCATGCAACAGGCCTGCCCTCTTTGCCAGCTTCGGGTTCAGTCCCAGTTCGGCTGCCATTATTGATGCCAGGTTGGCCACTTCACGGGAATGCTGAAGCAGGTTCTGGCCGTATGATGAACGGTACTTCATCTTGCCCACCAGCCTGATAAGTTCCGGATGAAGACCGTGTATGCCCAGATCAATTGTGGTGCGCTTGCCTATTTCAACAATCTCTTCCTCAACCTGTTTGCGCGTTTTTTCAACTATCTCCTCAATGCGCGCCGGGTGAATACGGCCATCTGTCACCAGCTGATGCAGTGCCAGGCGAGCTATCTCACGCCTGACCGGATCAAATCCTGACAACACTATCGCTTCCGGAGTATCATCAACTATAATCTCCACACCGGTGGCAGCCTCAAGAGCCCTGATATTCCTTCCCTCACGGCCGATGATGCGCCCCTTGATCTCATCAGAGTCAATATGAAACACTGTAACAGCATTCTCGATTGCCGTTTCGGCGGCAACACGCTGAATTGCCATCAGGACGATACGCTTGGCCTCCTTTGTGGCTGTCATTTTGGCATCATCCAGTATCTCATTTACATATGACATGGCGTCTGTGCGGGCCTCCTCCTTAAGGGAATCAATAAGCTGGTTTTTGGCCTCTTCAGCAGAGAGACCTGAAAGAGCCTCGAGCTGTTCAACCTGCTGACGATGGAGTTTTGCAACCTCTTCCGACTTTTTGTCAAGTAGCTCCATCTGCTGCGTCAGGTTATCACGAATTGCATCGACCTCATTTTTCCTCCGCTGGGTCTCTTCAAGCCTCTGTGAAAGGGTAAGCTCCTTCTGCTTTATCCTGTTCTCAGCCTGGGCAATTCGGTTGTTTCGCTCATTTATAACCTTTTCATGTTCAGCCTTGAGCTGCAGAAACCGCTCCTTGGCCTGGAGAATCTTCTCCTTTTTGATGACCTCGGCTTCGGCTTCTGCCTCAGAAACTATTTTTTTCTTCCTGTTCCGCAGCATCAGCTGCCACATGTAAAATGACAAGGCTGATCCTGCTATAAGGGCTGCCCCGCCTATGGCGAAACAGATCCCTGCTGATATCTGTGCTATAATCATAGGTTTAAATTGTTATTATAAAAAAACCCGCAGAGTTCCTCCAACTTTTAAAAAACCCCATATCTACATGGCTGGAGCGGCCGTTATGCTTCGGGCTTCCACTGCCCCGCCGTAGCGGAGGCCCGGCGAACCGGGCTGAGGCCTGTCCTAGGCAAACCAAGACCTACTCCAAAGTAAAAACTGTTGAGTTTCCAAAACGAATAGAGAAACAATGCGGGCAATATCCTGCTATTTTAAAGAACGGGTATCTATCTTTTCGACAGACTGAGGTTGATCTTCTCTGCCAGCTCCTTCAACCCTTCCTCGAGGGTCATGTCATCCTCCTTCTCCTCTATCTCTATGAGCCTGATCACATACTGGAGTGCTGCCATCGCCAGGAAATCCTGAGTGTCCTTGTCAACGTAGCGCTGCTTGTACTGCAACACCTTCTCATTGATCAGCCTGGCCGCCTTCCGGATACGTTCCTCATTCTCACTCTCAACCTTCAACGGATAATACCTGTCGGCCACATTAACCCGGATCGAAAGCTTATCATCCATTGTTATATAATTACCTGTCTAAAAGAGCAATACATTTATCTATCTCCCGCACAAGTTCACTCACTCTCCTCTTCGCCGTTACGGCATCCTCCCCGCTCCCAAGGATCGCTCCCGAGAACTTAGCTCTTTCGTATCTTGCCTGAAGCTCCTTTACTTCTTCGTTTTTTTCTGCCAGCTGCCTTCTGACATCTGACAATTCGTTTCTTAAACCGGCTGCCAGCTCAACCAGCTTGTCATGCTCCGACAACAACTCCTCAACCGATCTCCGGAGCAAAAGATACTCCTCATATCCCTTTGCATTCATGGCTGACAACTATATCACAAAAGTAACATTTCTTTTGCTCTTTTCAAAAAAAGAGGTGATTAAGTTTGCTCTTTGCAGGCAGAACTTTAGATTTGCAGATCTTACACTGCCATGAACAAAAAGACAATACTCTTCGCTATTGCTATAACAGCAACAACTGTCATTGGTTCACAGCCTTCCGGAAATGTGTCTTTCATCAGCCCGATGCGTGAGACCCCTTCTCTGTCAGCCAGTTTTGCCGAGCTTAGGGCAGACCACTTCCACTCCGGCATCGATTACCGAACAGGAGGAGTACAGGGCAGGGATGTGCTTTCAGTTGAGGAGGGATATATATACAGGATTGCGGTCAGCCCGACAGGTTTCGGGAAAACTCTCTATGTCAGGCACCCGTCAGGGTACTCTTCAGTGTATGCACATCTCCGGAGCTTCCGTTCAGATATTGAAGAGTACGTTAAGCAAAACCAGTACAGCCAGAAAAGCTTCAGCGTTTCCCTTTTCCCCCAGAGAAACCAGTTCAGGGTTGCACGGGGTGAGGTGATTGCATGGTCGGGCAACTCAGGCAGCTCATCCGGGCCACACCTGCATTTCGAACTACGTGATTCAGCCACCGAGGACCCAGTCAATCCGCTCCTGTTTGATTTTGGCATCAGTGACCGTATGAGGCCGGTAATTGACAAGGTGATACTTTACCCTCTTACCCGCAGAGCCAGCGTGAATGGTAGTCATGGCACAGCTGTCTACCGGACGGTACCCTCAGATGGTTCATACGGCATATCCGCTGCTTCAGCGCCTGTCGTCTACGGAGAGATTGGCCTCGGGATCAGGTGCTGGGATACCTTTGACAACAGTTCCAACAGGTGCGGGATCTATTCAATTGAACTTTTTGCAGACGGCCTTAAGGTTTTCAGCTTCACGGCTGACCGCTTCTCCTATAGTGAAACCAGGTATATAAACGCCCATATTGACTATGCCGCCAGGGTAACATCTGGTGAGTATATCCACAGGCTGCACATTCAGCCCGGCGACAGGCTCTCAATGTATGACGGACACGTGGGCCGCGGAGTTCTGAGATTCAATGATGACCGCGAACATGATATCAAAATAGTGGTGACCGACACACACAACAACAGGTCATGGGTAAACTTCAGGGTTAAATCACCTGCCAAACCGCCGGTGCCCCCGGAAGAGACTGATTGCAACAAGGTGTTGCCATGGGGCAGGGCTTCTGATTTCACGGCTGACGGTATCAGGATTCATTTCCCGGCAGGTGCTTTCTATGATACCGTATGGTTTAACCACAGGACCAGGAAAAGCACCGTTGGATTACTGTCGCCGGTTCACTCGGTACATGATGAGACCGTGGCGGTTCATGACAGATTCCGGCTTTCAGTAAGGCCTGACACAGTGATACCGGGTCTCGAAAACAAGCTCTGCCTTGCAAGGTTAAACAACAAGGGAAATATTTCGTATGCCGGCGGCAAATACAGTTACGGCTTCGTCAGCGGCGAAATGAACAGCCTGGGTGATTATGCCGTCACCATTGATACCGTACCCCCGACAGCAAGATTATCATTTGCCCCCGGAACTGACCTGTCTGGCAGGTCACAGTTCACAGCCACAATCCGTGACGATTTTTCAGGTATCAGGAGCTATGAATTGCTCATCGACGGTGAATGGACCCTCGCGGAGTATGATGCAAAGAATAACCTGCTCATTTGCAGGCCCGAAAAATCACCTCTTAAGGAAAATACCCTTCACCGGCTGGAACTCAAAGTGACCGACAACCTCGGAAACATCACGGTGATTAAGAGTGAATTCAGGTGGTAGAAATAATTCTGCCCTGACGCATGCCTCCCTCATCCGGCTTACCTTACCTGCAGGTTTCAGACCTTACACAGCACATTCTGACAGCAGTTCTTGCCGCGGTCGCATGGTGACAAATTAATAAAGTGATATACTGAAGGCACTTCCCTCAAAAAAGCTTTCCGGGATAGAGTCCCTGGTCAACCATCTTCCTGATGCTTTCAACCACAAACGGCTTGTCTTCCCTGTAAGTGACGCCGAACCAGCGGGCGTTGCTCCTCAGTATCTGGATGGTGATCTCCCCCTTCTTCACGAACTTGTCTAGGGATGTGGGGATATCCAGCTCTGCCTTCGGGTCTGAAATACGTTCATTCAGGAAGTTGCTGAACTCCATGTTAAGGTATTTGTATACTGATGGCTTGAAGCCGAACAGGTTCATTGAGACAATCTCGTCACCGGTATACTGGTTAATGTTTCCGGCACTGTCAGGTGCAAAAACGCCGTCAGGCCTCTTTTCAATGCCACGTGTTTCAACGATGTTCCGGAGAAATCCGTCATCGCTTACCCTGCAGATGCCGCGGTTGACATGGCCATGGTCAGAAAGGGTGTTGCCGAGGCGGTAGCCGACGATGCAGTAATTCGTATCACTGGTGTCCTCCGTGAGAAACTTATGCAGCACTTTGAAGGCATCATATCCGTAATAATCATCAGCGTTTATGACACCAAACGGTTCATGTATCTTTGGTTCCGTCACCAGTATGGCATGGCTGGTGCCCCAGGGTTTCTGACGCCCCTCGGGAACAGTATAACCAGCGGGAAGATTTCCCAGTTCCTGAAAAACATAATCAATCTCAATGACATCCTTCAGTCTCTTTATAAATGTCTCTTTAAACTGCTCCTCGATATCACGCCTTATCACAAACACCACCTTGCCAAACCCGGCCCTTTTCGCATCATAAATTGAATAATCAATGATCGTTTCACCGGAAGGCCCGACCTGGTCGAGCTGTTTGTTTCCGCCATACCTGCTGCCCATTCCGGCAGCCAGTACCATAAGTGTAGGTTTCATCATATTATTGTTTTAGATCACACAATATTATCTAAATATTGTGTACTTTCAAAGCCTCATTGAAAAGAATTGTCTCTTGTTGTGGAAATATGTGCTGACTCGGTTGAGTCAGCCACGATTGCCGAGGCTGCGGGAGCCGGAAGGTTAGAGTTGTGTTCTGCCCTTGCCGAGGGAGGCGTAACTCCCAGTGCAGGATTGATTGAGTCAGTCCGCCGCGAAACAAACATAAGACTGCATGTTCTGATCAGGCCGCGGAGCGGTGATTTCATGTACAACGATTCAGAATTCAGCGTGATGAGACGTGACATTGATACTGCCGGTGAACGGGGGGCCGATGGTATTGTCACGGGAATACTTCGAAGTGACGGCACCATTGACGTGGAGCGCACTGCACTCCTGGCTGAATACGCAGCACCCATGGCCCTGACCTTCCACAGGGCGTTTGACCTGTGCCGCGATCCTAAAAAAGGACTTGAAGATGTTATTGCCACCGGCGCCTCAAGAGTGCTTACCTCGGGACAGGCAAGGAATGCTATCGATGGAGCCTCTCTCATAAGAAGCATGATATCCGATGCAGCCGGACGGATTATCATAATGCCCGGAGGAGGAATTGATGAATACAATATAGCTATGCTGGCAACCGGAACCGGCGCAACCGAATACCACCTCTCGGGCAGGAAACAGAGGGAAAGTATGATGACATTCCGGAGAAAAGGAATCTATATGGGTGACCCGAGACTCCAGTCAGAATATACCCTTAAAAGCGCCGATGCTGAAAGAATCAGTTCCGTAATTATGATTCTAAGGGGTATTGTAATTTAATTAAAGATGTTATTTTTGAGACTTGCCGGTCCGGAGAAAACAAAAACCGTTCCGGCATGTAATTATAATTCTGTAACTTAATTCAGATAGTAAATATGAAGCAGACCACCTTACTTTTGCTGAGCCTCATTCTTATGATGTCATTGATTTCTGAGAAGAGCCATGCATGCACCAACTTCCTCATCACCAAGGGAGCCTCCAGGGACGGCTCTACGATGATCTCCTATTCGGCTGACTCACATGTCCTTTACGGTGAGCTCTATTACTGGCCGGCAATGAAGTACAAACCGGGAACCATGGTTGATGTCTATGAATGGGATACAGGTAAATTTCTGGGTACCATTGAACAGGCAGCCGCCACCTATTCGGTGGTTGGTAACATCAACCAGCACCAGCTGGCCATAGGTGAGACAACCTACGGAGGCCGTGGCGAACTCCACAACCCTGACGGTATAATTGACTACGGTAGTCTTATCTACCTTACTCTCCAGCGTGCAAAGAACGCCAGGGAAGCAATCCACACAATTGTCACACTTACAGAAAAATACGGATATTGCAGCTCCGGAGAATCGTTCTCAATAGCTGACCCCAATGAGGTCTGGATCATGGAATTGATCGGCAAAGGACCAGGGAAAAAAGGAATGGCATTCGTTGCACGCAGAATCCCTGACGGCTATATCTCAGGCCATGCCAACCAGGCCAGGATACAGACATTCCCGCTGGCAAACGGATCCACCTCAATAACATCATCTGAAATCGACAAGGTATTCAACCCGGAAGTTGAGACAGTATATGCAGCTGATGTTGTTGATGTTGCACGCCAATTCGGATGGTATGACGGCACAGATGCCGGATTCAGCTTCAGCGACGTATATGCACCCGTCGACTTCAGCGGCGCACGGTTCTGCGATGCACGCGTATGGTCAGGATTCAACAAGGTGAACAGCACAATGGGTGATTATCTCAACTATGCAATGGGATACGACCTTGATAACAGGATGCCCCTCTGGATCAAGCCTGACAACAAGCTCAGCATCGAAGATGCAATTGGACTTATGAGGGATTATTACCAGGACACCCCTATGGATATGACAAAGGACGTGGGTGCCGGACCATACGCCAATACTGTAAGGTGGAGGCCTATGACCTGGCAGGTTGACGGAAAGACCTACGTTCATGAAAGGGCCATTTCAACCCAGCAAACCGGTTTTTCATTCGTCACCCAGAGCCGTTCATGGCTGCCTGATCCGGTGGGCGGTATACTGTGGTTCGGCGTTGATGACACCTATTACACCGTTTATACCCCCATGTACTGCGGAATGACTGACATACCCCAGGCTTTCAGGGTGGGCAACGGTGACATCATGACTTACAGCGCTGATGCAGCTTTCTGGGTCTTCAACGAAGTCACCAACTTCGTTTACAGCCGTGCAAGCGTTATGACACCCGACCTGCTGGCGAAGCAGAAAGAACTGGAACAGAAATATATATCTGAGACTGCCGAAATTGACGCAAAGGCAGCCGAACTCTTCAGAAGCTCTGCCAAAGGTGCTGCCAAAAAGGGAACGGAAATGATCACAGCATACTCGGTCAATGCTGGCAACAATACTGTGAAAGAGTGGAGAGAACTGTATAAATATCTCTTTACCAAGTATATGGACGGTAACATTAAAACCCGCAGGGCTGTTCCTGAAGGATACAAATATGTTGCCCCCGAGGTTAAGCAGCCTGGCTATCCGCAGGACTGGCTGATGAGAATTGTCATCGACGCAGGAGACAAACTGAAGATGCCCGGCAGCGCAGGTCACTGATCTTTACTGTAATTGCAATAAATAATTTGCAGATAATAAAAAATAATTTGTACCTTTGCGACCTGTTTTTAAAGAGTATAGATCACATAAACATATTTGCGCGATGGACTTAATGAAAGTAGTTGAAAAGGAGTTTGCCTCCGGAACCGAATTCCCGAAATTCAGGGCAGGCGACACTGTAACGGTACACTATAAGATCAGGGAAGGTAACAAGGAGAGGATACAGCAATACCGTGGCGTTGTTATCCAGAGGTCAGGCGGAAATGGCATGACGGCTACCTTCAC
Organism: uncultured Rikenella sp.; assembly: GCA_964470815.1. Taxonomy (GTDB): domain Bacteria; phylum Bacteroidota; class Bacteroidia; order Bacteroidales; family VadinHA17; genus SR-FBR-E99. The sequence goes on along the minus strand of CAYYEH010000001.1, from coordinate 8,579 downwards.
CGTCCGCAAGATGTCAGGAAACATTGGTGTTGAAAGAATTTTCCCGGTTGCATCACCCTTCATCGACAAGGTTGAGGTCAACAAGTACGGAAAAGTGCGCAGGGCGCGTATTTTCTATCTCAGGAACCTCACCGGCAAGAAAGCCCGCATCAGGGAGAAGATTTTCTAGTCCTTCACAACGATTCAGAAAGGAGCTGCCCTTGAGGGTGGCTCTTTTTTTTCATGATATGCCTGGGCCCGGATGCCCGGCGGCTTGCAATGACCTGTGTCAGTCAAAAAAAAAGGGGGCGCTCCGGTGCACCCCCCTTATTGAACAAAGGTTGTCAAACCATCAATTTCTGGACTAGTACACTGTATTCTGCGGGTTCCAGTTGCACCATCCGGATGTCCAGTTCGTCGTTCCGAAAGCACCCCTGTATGTTGTCGGGGTAAAGAAAGTATCAGTCAGCCTGCTGTTGGTGAATGAGGCTCCTGAAAGCAGCGGCGAGCCTGCCGCGGGAAGCAGCGCAGGGGAAGTGAGAGAGATGAACCCTGAACCAATGATATCGGCTATGGTCATATTGTCAGCGTTGCTTTTTGCAGTGGCGGTAAAGTAAGCCTGGTGCTGCGCAACGGTATAGGTTACTGCTACCGTGCCGGTCTTTTCCACGTAGTTGACCGTCATTCCTGCCAGTATGGTGTTTTCAATCTGCAACTCGTTCTGATCAGCCCGTGTGGGCGAGTTGCCCTTCTGGCCATCAATGGAAAGACCCTGCGGGAATCCTGCGAATACTGAGTTATAAATCGATGTCATTGTGCCCCTGCGAAGATGAAGAGCCTTCTCATGCTTCGTCTCGGCCGGAAGAGTGGCAGTAACCGTAAGCGGCCCGAAAGCAGTTACATTTGAAAATACAGGCGAAGTAACGGGAGTAAGAAGTGAGCCGTCAGCATCATTGTCGCTCTCAAAGGCGTTTGAGCCTGACTGGTCTGATTTGAGGGGATCCTGGATGATGAGACCGAACTGAATCTTCCCGCTGAAACCATTATCGGTATCAAAAGCATCATCCAGACCGCCCAGGGCTACCAGATACCTGGCATTAACGTTACCTCCAAACCACTCGAATGAGTCATCGCCAGAATAGGAAACCTGGATGTGATCTATAACGGTAGCCTTGCCTACTGAATAGAGTGTCAGTCCGTTGATCTCACTGTTGGAAGTTGAGGTAAGCGGAATACCCGGGAATTCAATCCTGACATACTGAAGCACTCCTGAGTTGTCATTGTCATCAGTGCCACCGTATCTTGAACCTATTCCTCCCTCGGCGATGCCCACGCCTTCACCGTCATCATGCTTGTTGGTTCTTGCCTTTCCACAGAGCACAAGACCACCCCAGTCACCAGAACCCCTCTGGCCTGCAGGTTTGTCGGAAGTGAACACTATCGGCTGGTTAACAGTGCCGGCAGCAATAATTTTTGAACCTCTTTCTATAATCAGGGTTGCCTTTGTGTTGCTGACACCCTTGATTATTGTTCCAGGCTCTATGGTAAGGGTTGCATTGTTCTTTACATATATGAATCCTGACAGTTGATATTTTGCCTGAGCATACCACCTGGTGTCAGATGTAATATCACCTGAAACTGTAATGACCTGTCCGGTTGAAGGTACTACGGTTATTTCACATGTTGCCGTGAAAAGCGGGTTCTCAGCCGATGCAGCCGTAATGGTCGCATTGCCCAGTGATACACCGGTCACCACTCCTCCGGCTACGGTGGCCACACTTTTATTGCTGCTTGTCCAAATCACCTCCCTGTTGGTTGCATCCAGGGGATCAATGATAGTAAGCAATGTCAAAGCCGCGCCAACCTGCACGGTAGCCTCCTCCTTGTCAAGACTCAGGGAAGTAACCGGTATTTCCTTCTCGCATGACACTGCAACGCTCAGAATGACGCCCAGTGCCATCACCCTGGCAAAAGTTTTTAAAATGTTTGTTTTCATGATTTGTGTTTTATTAAATGATTGTTTCCTTAAAATTTAAGTGAGAGACCGAGAGAATACTGCCGTCCGGGGTACCATGACCTGGTATTCTGGCTTCTGTTAAATGACTTAATGCCATCACCTCCGTAATACGACATGTCAACAGTGCTTCTGACATGCTGCTGAAAAACCACCCGCTCACCGAAAAGATCCTTGATACCAGCCTTTATCTCCAGGAGTTTGCCGATCTTTTTGCTGATTGCAATGTCAGTTTCATTACGGGGCATCTCGTAGATGTCAGGAATGCTCTCCCAGGAATTGGGTGAAGGTCTGCCCACAGCGACTATCCGTTTTCCTATCCGGTTATAGACAAAACTTGCCATCAGACCCCTGTCAGTGTCCTGCCAGAAAAGACCGACATTGACAATATAGGGAGACTGTCCCTGCAGTGGCCTGTCAAAAGCCACCGAACTCCTTATAAGCGACAGGTTAACAACAGCAGTGAGTTTTTCAAGCCTGTCGCTGATGAAACCCATGTTTTTGCGCGCTTCCGTCTCCAGCCCGAAACTGAATGCCGAGCTGATATTGTCAAAGGAGAACTGCGTCGGATTATTGCCTCTTATCGAGACCTCGATGGGATTGGTAAAATGCTTGTAGAAAATACCGGCATTGAATGTCTCATTGTTTCCGGGATAAAGTTCATAACGGATATCCACATTTTGAACGTAGGCCGACTTAATATTCTCATTCCCGTAAATTCCTGCATTCTGATCAAAATCAACGAAATAGAACGGTGCCATCTCCCTGAACTCAGGTCTGTTGACTGACATGCCGTAGGTGAGCCTGACCAGGCTGGATGAGGTCAGATTGACTGCGAAATTGGCTGAAGGGAAGAAGTTGACCGTGTCTCGCACTACCATGACAGGGATGGTGGTACCCTGCCTGTGGCTCGACAGTTCCTGCCTCTCCTTCTCAACCCGTAGTCCTGCTGAAAGGTCAGTCCGTGTCCCGAACCTGAACCTGAAGTTCAGGTATCCGGCCAGCACCATCGCCGAGGCATCATATGAATCAGAAAGAGCAGTAATCTCTTTCAGCCTGATGCCGTCAGTGAGATTGAAATTGTCCGGGGCAAAGATCTCCTGTACAGGCATGGAGGTTGCAGAAAATGGCGAGGCATCAGACGAAACTGCATATCCGAAATTGCGCGCCCTGAAACTCCTCTCCCTGTTTTCGGCAAAAATTCCGGTTCTGATTTCACAGTCGATCCTTCCTTCGTTGAACTTCTGTGTGAAATTGAGCATACCCGACAAATTTGTTTCATCGAGCCCCAGCCACATCCTGGAGACTGACGACAGATCCGGGTTGTTTCCGAAGAGGATAATGAACGGTGAAGTTTCTCCGTCATTGCTGATGTAACGATAACGCCTGATATCCGGCTCATTTCTCGCCGAAACTGCATAACCTGCCGTGAAATCGATACTTGTCCTGCCTTCTCCGAATACCTGCTCTGCCCCAAGCTGACCTGAATAAATGAGCCTGTGAGTATATTTAACCTCACCCGATCTTACTGAACGGCCGTTGTTGTACCAGTCGCGCCCCTCTCTAACAGACACTCCTGACCCGGCAGTGCTGGTGAAGAAGTTTCTGAACTCGAGCTTCATTCCCCGGAATGGATAGACAGTCCAGTTGTGCATCAGTCCCACACGTGCATTAGTCCTGTACTGCCTGTCTGTGAACTCATCCAGTATTCCGGGAGTGTCAAATGCATAATTGTATATCGAGTAGCTGTTGTTAAGAGCCTCCCTGAAAGTGTTTGAATAACTGTACGTCAGCGATGTGACATTCCCTGCTATGAAGCTTCCCTTCTCAAACCGCCTGGTAATGCCCAGGGCCATTTTCTGGTCAGGGAGGGCAGTGACCTGATCTGCATCCCAGGTGTTGCCCAGGCTTCGTCCCAGTTCGGACACCCTGTTCCGTATTTCAGGATTCGTGGCGCTTTCATACAGATCAAGGTGAGCAGGCATGGCAGCAGGCAGTTCCCTTTCTTTCAGCCCCAGTGTGAGCCAGTCGGCTCCGCCACTCTTCTCCCTGAGGTAACTTCCGAATGTGGCATACTGCCTCCAGGCAGTACTATAGGAAACAGAAAAACTGTTCCCGGAAGGAATGCCGGTCGTTGATATCTTGATGAAACCGCCTGAATAATCGGCAGGAAGCTCCGATGTAGGCGACTTCAGGATGAAAATATTCTCTATCATTGAAGAGGGAATCAGGTCAAACGAAAATGACCTTGCATCAGCCTCGAGACTAGGGGCTGTGGCATTATTCAGCCAGACATTGTTGTACCTCGAGGATAGTCCCCTTACAACAATGAACCTGTCATCCACTATGGATACACCAGGCAGGCGCCTTACCACCTCAGACGCATCTTTGTCCTGCGTCCGGCTTATCAGCTGGGCCGAGATGCCGGAGACAACCACCGGGCTGCTCTTGATGCTGTTCATCACAGATACCTCGCTGTCAGTCCGTTTAGTGGCAACAACCACAATATCATCCAGTTCCACAGACTGATCAGACATGGCTGCACTGATGACGGAAACAGATCCGGTCTTAACCTCAACGCCCTCAACCTTCAGGGGTTTGTACGAAATAAAGGTCAGATTCAGAGTATATGTTCCGGGGGCCACCCCGGTGATGGTAAACTCACCGTCCGGCCCGGTTGAGGCGCCCCTGAGGGTCCCCTCAATGACCACATTGACACCGGGCATCGTCTCACCGGTAGACTGATCACGGACAATACCTGTAATGGTACCACCCGAAGTCTGCGCGAAGGAACTGAGGGGAAGAAGAAAGACAATAAACAATAAAAGGTTAATTGACTGGTTTTTCATTTTGATGGTTGACTTGTTTTCACTGCAAAAGTCAGCCACTATTGTTACAGGAGTGTAATAAACCGGTTACGATTAAATGACACTTATATTACATGATTGTAACAACCAGAGAAGGTTATAACAAAATAAAAAAGAGGTTATTACAACCTCTTAATCGATACCTGTGATCTTTTTGTAACCGGCTATTTCAGCAGCTCATCTGCCCTGGCCCGGGCTTCCGCCAGTATCGAGTCTGCCTTTTTATTGGCTTCCGTTACCAGTTGGGTGGCTTTCCTGTCGGACTCCCTGTTCAGGGTCTCAGCAGCTTTTTTTGCTGCTGCCACGGCTAACGCCCCCCTGGTTTCTGCATCCTTTACAAGCTTTTCGCCTCGCAGGTTGGCTTCATTGCGAATAGCTTCCGCTGATTTGGCCGCCTCGTCACGCAGGATCTGAGCTTTTTCCTCTGCCTCCTTCAGGATCCTGTCTGCCTGCTGCCTTGCAGCCTCATTGACTTTCTCCACAACCTCCTGCTTAACGGTGTCAGCCACGGAAGCTGCCATTGAGGTAACAGTACCCCCGGCAAAAGAGGGAATTATAGACGGATTGCTTACTGTGCCTCCAATATTCAGGTTCACCCTTATTACCTCAGGCGGGGCAGCGGCAAGACCCAGGGCCGATACCTGTGATGCAAACGTGCTCATCAGCGCCCCTGCTGCTTCTCCAAGGTCCGCTCTCGGGATCTCGGTCCTGACAAGGTAATTGATGGTCCGGTCAAGCCCCTGATCACCGGAGACATTAAGTTTTATATTGCCAAGCTTCGTGTCAAAAGGCCTTACATACAGCCTGCCGTCATTGATGATAAAGGTCGCCTTCAGATCCATGATAATATTGGTGTATGCCGGGTTTATCTTCAGCAGGCCCTTTATCCTGTCAAAAGTACCGGACTCCACTATCTGCAGGGACTCTGACCGTATCTCTCCGGTGCCTGAGAAGGTGCTGAGAAGCGGCATCATGCCGGTCCCAAGGATACTGCTGAAGTCAATTTTTGCAGAGACATTACCTCCCAGTCCTGCGGCGGCAGGCATCAACTGCCTGACTGTGTTGAAGGCGTCAAAGGCCTCCCTGATATTGACTGCGCTGACAACCAGATCTGCCTCAACCAGAGGCCTGAGGGTGTCACGGGTATCATAGGCTGCATTGGCCACCAGTGATCCCCCAAGAGCCTCCATGCCTGTTTCACTGACAGTTACAACACCATCTCGCACTGCGATATTTCCTTTCACATCCCTGGCCCTGAGCAGACCGTAATTCAGACTCCCAATCCGGGCATCAAACGAAAAATCGATGTTATCAGGAATCCTTATAACCTCCAGCGGGACAGTATCAGTCGCAACGGTGTCAGAAGGAATGTAACCCATGATCTCGTTCAGGTCTATCTTTTCGGACCTCAGTGACAGGTTACCCCTGACCGTTCCGCCAGAGAAGATATACGGTATATAATTCTCCAGCTTTCCGGAAATGGAAAAATCGCTGCCCTTTCCCATAGTTGCATTCATACCTGTCAGTTCTGCGTACGCCGGGCTGAATGTAAAAGCAGCGTTACTGATCTTAAGGTCAGGCATATCAGCCATGGCTACCTCAATATCAGATATTTTAAGGTTGCCGGCTGCCCTGAACTTTTCATATTCCTTATTTTCAATCATCGACATCCTGCCGGCAAGATCAAGTGAGATATCCAGAAGGCCATTCAGGGTGATGCTGTCAAGAGGTAATGCCTGTTGCAGCTTTGCCAGGTCAATCTTTCCCCTGGCGGTGGCGTTTACCGACGGATCGCTGACCGGGGTTACCACCCTCAGGCTCATGTCGAAGGGATTGCCGGCCAACTCAAAATGAAACCGGCTTAACTCGGCAACCGTGTTATCCGTCGCTCTGCCGTCAGCCTCAACCCTGCCTGTAATGTTGATTGCGGTGATTTTCTCAGGCAGTGCCGGATAACTGATGACGCCGTCTTTTACCTGCAGGCTGAGGGTCACATCCGGCAGGGTACTGTCAGCTGAACTGTAAATACCCTTCACCATGCCGTCCAGGGCCACCGTGCCGGTGGCAATCAGATCCTCATAGCCCTTCATGTAAAAAGCAGGCACAAGGGAGAGGAGTGACTTGAAAGAGGTCTCGGGAGCACTGAACACCATATCAAGTTCAATATCGTCACCTGGCATGGCAGCAATGCCGGAGAAGTTTAATGATATGTCATTCAATGTCAATACATTATCCCGAAGTGTAAATTTCATGGAGTCGAGCAGTGCATCGATTCCGGCCCTGAATCCCACTGTTGCGCCGGTGAGCCAGGGAATATTATCCATTAACAGGTTGACTCCCCCGGCCTGCAGGTCCAGATCGAGACCGGTCCGTGTCCCGCTCATATCTCCCGAGAGAAGGATATCCAGATCAGCAACTGCTGCCTTCATGTCCGACTTCCGGTCTGTATAGCTTATCCTTCCGTTGTTTATGGCAAAACGCCGCAGCATAAGGTTAAGTGCCGACGGGGATCCGTCGCCAGAACCTTGTCCGGCCTCTTCATCCCCCGGGACCTGTCCGGCCTGTTCCCCGCTCACGGATGGTTCACCCCGAGTGTCTTCAGCCAGTTCCGGCTCCTCTTCCTTCATTATATCCCAGTTTGCCTTTCCGTCACTGTTTACGATCGCGTTGACAACGGGCTCCTCTATGATAACCGACTTTATCTCGTACCCTCCGGCACCGAAGAGACTCTTAAGGTTTATCACTATCCCGAGCGATTTAACAGCGGCAAGAGTATCTCCTTCGAATTCACCTGTTCCGGTCACGCTCAGATTATCAAGTGAGAATGAGGCGTTCGGGAAAGCCCTGAGGAGGCTCAGCCTGTAATCACCGAACGACACTTTCGCGGTAAGCATATCATTGAGGCCTGCTTCAACTTTCTCCTTAATTTTATCTTTGAAGGCAACGGGGATTATTATTGCTGCTGCAAGGATTAACATGAGCAGTGCCACGATTACCCATCCGGTTATTTTCAGTCCTTTTTTCATTTTCCCCATCATTTTCAGGTTTGCTTTTAAAGCTACAAATTACCGTTGATAGAACGGTTTGTTCAACTATTTGTTTTACTTACGTGATTGCCGGCGGGATAGTAAACCAGGAAGCATTCCTTCTGAACACCCAGGTATCCGGCAATTACGTCGCATTTGGACATCAGCAGGAAAAATACACCAGTAGTCAGATATCATGAAGAAGAATCAGTTATACTCCGGACACATCAACCCGACAAATATAGTTAACCTGAGGGTAATTATCATTCGATCGTATTGCTCTTGCGGAAGTTGAGTCACTGCTACTGATAAACTGTCAGGAAATGCTCATCACAATAAAATCAGGCATATTTCATGCTTTTGGGTAAAAGAGGTAAAAGAAATAATTATATATTTGCACCCGCAAAAGGTCCCGTAGCTTAACTGAATAGAGCATCTGACTACGGATCAGAAGGTTACAGGTTTGAATCCTGTCGGGATCACAAATAGCATTCCCGCGAAAGCGGGATTTTTTATTTGGAGTAAGCCGAAGAAGCCAGCTTCTTAGAGATTACGACGAATAAAAAAATAACCGAAGGTGAATGCTATTTGCACGGCGCCCCCTTAAACGGTTCACGAGCAAAGCGAGCTACTCCTGTCGGGATCACAACTATCAAACCGCCGGAAGGGGGATAATTTCTTGCTCTGAACCCC